>JAJZZP010000111.1 GCA_021797515.1 Bacillota bacterium
ACATCGTCGCAGTCACCGTCTCTATTAAGCCATCCCACGTTGCTTCACAGATCCTCACTCGCCCTTCTCCGACTACCTCACACCCAAAATGGCAGGATAGTCCTGCCCATGGGTAAAGATTAGGGTCCTCACACAGGGATTTTCGGCCGAGCCTGCGACCTAGCATGCCGCGGGTTTGAAGCCACGGAAAGCCTGGCAATATTAAGAAAATTATCGAGAGAGATCGCTGGTGTTCACATAACCGGGATTGCGATATCAAGCTCATGATCAAACCATTTATTGGCGATAGGCTGCTAACCCTGATCTTTTAGTTTCGATGACCGTTACCGACTGCCCCCTCTCGTAGGAACTCCTACGAGAGGGGGGTTTAGGTTATAGGGCGGCTTTAATTGGTCAGCAGATATCCGACATAATCAAGCAATTCTTGGGAACAATAGTCGCAATACCCCATTTCTTCAACTAATCGCCGCTTGACTTCGGTGACACGGTTCTTTTGCTGATCATTGAGAACTTTGGTCGACGTGGTAACTTTTACCAGATTGGCTACGTCGGCAAACAGTTTCTTTTCGATCGCTTCCTTCATTTTGGGATGGGCGTCCCATTTGAGCGATTGACCCCGCCGAGCCATTGCACCCGATTTGTTGACCATCTCCTGACGAAAGGCCGTAGCTGCTGCGTCAGAAATGCCCAGAGATTTCTCCAAACTTTGTAAGGTCTTTTCGTTGGGTTCCACCTCTTCCCCGGTAATGGGATCCTTTACCGTGGTGTGCATGATGCGGGCTTCGGCATGCTCCAAGTAATTATCGTAAAGCAATTGGGCAGCATCCTGAAAAGAGTCCACAAAGGCACGCTGTATCTCGTTTTTTGCCGCTTCATCATATAACTCATGGGTGGCTTTCAATGATTCTAGCAAATCCTGGTTTTTGACCTGGGTGATGTGCTGTTCAAAGCTTTCTTTTATCGCCCGCAACATCGCCGTCGGCGTCACGCAAGGCTCAGATTCGCTAGCCATGGCGTAAGACAGCGCATCTAAAATGTGGCGAGGGGAAATGCCTTGAAATCCTTCGCCATCGCTACGTGCTTGCAGGCGCACCCGCTGAATTTCGCGTTGTTGCACGTCAGGCAGTTCTTCGCCATCGTAGAGTACCAGTTTTTCTTTAATGGAGAACTTGGCATCATGTTTCAGCCTAGTACCGATACCAAACATTGCGGCAACTTTTAGGGTGTTGGGCGCAATGTGTTTGGAACCGTCAGCAGTGGTCAAGTTCATCATTTTTTGATAGGTGCGGATTTCTTGAGTCACTGTAAGATTGTAAGGCACTTTAACCAGCAATACCCGATTATGCAAGGCTTCATAGGCTTTGTTGGAGATGAAGCGCTCAAATTCGTTTTCGTTGGTGTGGGCGATAATGGCCTCATCGGCGTCAAACAGCCCAAACCGGCCAACCTTTATTTTACGTTCTTGAGCCAAAGTTAATAGACCATGCAAGAAATCGGGCTGCGCTTTAAGCATCTCAATAAATTCCATGATGCCGCGATTTGCTGCGTTGAAGGCTCCATCAAATCGATAGGCTCGTGGATCAGATTCTGACCCATAACGGGAAATAGTGGACAAATCCATGCTCCCCACTAGTTCACTAATGTCCTGAACTTTGCTGTCAGATGGGGCAAAAGTTCCGATGCCGATGCGACGAGATTCCGATATTAGCACGCGTTTCACCGGAACTGATTCCAGTTTGCCTTGATACTCGTGATCGATGGTCCACTGGCAAAAAGGACAGAGATCTCCCTCAATGGTCACCCCGGTGTTTTGCATAAACTCGATCCGGGCGGATTCGGGAAGCAGATGCAAGGGCTCTTCTTGTTGAGGGCAAAAACTAATGGCGTAAAGGGCCCCGATTTCAGTGCGAGAATATTCCTCTAAACCTTTTTTGATGATAGAGGTGATGGTAGACTTGCCGGTACCGGGACTGCCCATCATCAGGAGGATACGACGGCGAATGTCCATACCTCGGGCTGCAGCGGCGAAGTATTCGACAATTTCGTTGATGGTTTCGTCAATGCCAAATAGCTCGCGGCTAAAAAAATTATACTGAGGGGTACTGCGATTTTCCGGTTTTTCGGTACCATGGGACATGATCATCCGATAAATGCGTGCATGGGATAAGTCGGCCACGGAAGGGTTTTCTTGTACCTTCTGCAGATAGTCGGTAAAATTTCCCTCCCAATTCCAAACCCCAGTTGGCGGTTGATGCTGGGCTAACCAACTGGTATCAAAGCGTGCCATATTAAGACCTCCTTCGCCAGTCGGCTTCATGTCCATACCAGGTATGGTGCGATGAAACGAGTTTGACATCGCCTCCCCAAAGATAGGCAATGGCATTGACCACGTCCTGGGTGTAGTCTAAATGCAGCGGTTTACTTCCGTTGTAGGCCAAGTCCAGACTATGGCTCAAAGCATCGATGGCCGTAACAAAAATTTCGGGCATGTCAGGGACGAAAACCTTTTGCACGTCACGCAATAAGTCGTCAATGGGGTAATACTCTGTTCCTCGGTCCGGGTCTTGGCTATCGACAGGACGGTCTATCGGCCAAAGTTGCTTGTTTTGGGCAAGTTTTACTAATTCCGGCGTGATCCACTGATTCACCCATTGTCGGTCGGTATGGTCGGCAACGATTTCAAAACATGTTTCCAGCCCGTGAAGTTCGAAAATTAGTTCCCATAAGGTCCAGCCAAAATAATAAGGATTAAAAAAGTGCTGATGCTGTGTGACCATGGCATGCATTCGCATCGCTTCGATATGGTCTTGCTCATCCCACTGGGTAAAGGCTCGGGTGAGTCTGACATGCCAAAAAGTGGCCCATCCTTCGTTCATATATTTGGTTTCTGCCTGGGGGCGAAAATATAGCATTTCGTCCCGGATCATCCGCAAGGCGGTGCGCTCTTCGTCGGCAAGATGTCCATAGTCGGCGATGATCGCCAGAATGTCGTGCGTATTAGGCCAGACCCGGTAATTAGGTGTATAGCTCGCGTCATCTTTTAACTCACTGTCGTCTTTTCGATAGAGTTCTTTCACCCAATCAAATGAGCGGGTGGGCCGTAAGTTCGGTTCGGGCCTTGTGCGCAATTGTGGCGCTCGATAGTAGGGGTCCACGAGTTGATGCAACGTATGGGCAGCGTCAATGAGTTTCTCGACTCGTGCGAAACTCTGATGACGATGCAGATCTTCGAGCCACGAGGCATGTTCCCCAAACCAAAGTCCAATGTGAGGACGGCGTACAGCGCTTAAAAAATGATTGCGGGCAAAAAAGTCTGTATGACCCAACACATGCGCTACCACCAATACGTTATAGGCATCGGCGTTTTTGATGAGCAGATAGGCAAGTGCCGGGTCGCTATTGATTACCAGCTCATAAATGCGGCCCATACCGTGTTCATCGCGCTGCTTGGCCATCCAATAACGTTCACCATGTGTCCAGTGGCGATAACGGCCGGGTGCAAAATATGAGGACAGGGTATATATTTCTTCGTCTGGGACCAGATGAAAGTCTGTGGCTAGCGGTTCTAACGCATTATCACGCGCGAGGTCAACCATTTCCTGAACCCAGCTATCCAGTGTTCCATGGACCACGATGACCACCTCCAGGTCCTTTTAGGAGAACAATTGGTATCATGTGTTGTTGCCGACTATAGTGCGTATGGCTGGAAGCACATCTTCTTTGCCGTCTATTCGCGCCATCCTCATAGCAGGGTGAAACTGGCCATTGATGTGGGCGCTGTGATGGAGGACTGTCCATAGCGGCGAGTCGCCGCGATATCCTTCAATCTCGAAATATCCTAGTAGGGATGCCGTGCTTAATATTGTCCGAATGGTGTCGGCTAGGTTCGGATCAGAACGAGGCCAAATATCTCCATCCGAAAAATGCAGCAGGTAGCGATTAAAATCGTGTATCGGGTACTCTTGGTCCCACAAGTCAACAATTGCTCGATAGGTGGACCCGATGGCAGTGCCTCCGGTAATTTCTCGATTGAAAAAATCGTTTTCATCCACCGCTACTGGCACTGTGGTGTGAAGAAAATATCGAATTTCGGACGCCCCGTATTGTTTTCTAATCCACTGCACCAGCCACCAGGCAGCAGCTTTGGAAAGATATCGTTTGCTTTCATCCATGGAACCTGATGCATCGCGCACCAATGTGATGACTGCAGACGTTACCGGTTTATGATAGGTTTTCCAGGTGCGATAGCGTAAGTCGTCCTCGGTTAAATAGTCGCGCCCTTCTTTAGCAGCTTGGTAAAGGCTGCGCCGTTTGTCAACGTTTGCCAAAGGCCCATGAATGGTAACATCGTCATAGCGATCTTCTTCACTTTGGAGAATGCCCCCCGCCTTATCCTCCAAACGGGGAAGTTTCAAATCTTCCAGCAGGAGATCCATGATTTCTTCCGTCGTTAGCTCGATCCATACCACGTCATCATTGTCACCGTGGCCGGGTCCAGTTCCCGAACCTTGACCCGACTCGGTTTCTGGTTGATAGCGAAAATCCGGTTCCTCAAGTTTCTTTACCGCCATGCGGATCCGTTGGTTTGGAGCGGAACCCATGACAGCCTCATGGGTGACTAATTCCGGTAACCGGTCTTTAATGGCCCGGTTGAGCTTGCGAAGATACCATTGACGATCAAGTTCGCCTTTTTGGTTATGAAGGTTCATCTTTATCCCTCCGTCCACAACACGAGAACCTGCGCCGGGAACAACCTAGTGGAAGGAGAAATCAGGCAATCACCTGCTTCAAACTACCCGCAGTATATCACGGATCAGACAATTCCGACAGTAATAACGTGGGTATTAATCGGCGGTTTAGGGCCTAATTTAGCGCTTTACAATAGATGGGGTACCAATTGCTCAGGCAATCCCTGTGATACGCTCTACATCCAGATATTTCTAATTGCCAAACCATTGCCTATACGGACCATAATGCGGTTTCTCGTGCTATCATCTAGGTACTACTTCATGCTGGTTTGCTGATGTTCAATTCTTTCGGGAAGGAGGGAACCGCACAGCATGCAAATCCTGATAGCACCAGACTCTTTCAAAGGATCGCTCTCAGCACAAGCTGTAGCTAATGCGTTAATGCGCGGGCTAGCTCGTGTGCTTCCCGAAAGTTCGGTGCGAATTCAGCCGATGGCTGATGGTGGCGAGGGAACAGCAGCCGTGGTAGAGCAATTAGGAGGTATCCGCGTTCCTGCTCCGACTACGACAATTTACGGACAGCCCACCGAAGGATATTGGATCCGTTGGGAACGAACGGCAGTCGTGGAGGCGGCAGTCGGGTCTCGGTTTGTGCCGATTGACAGGCGTCAGTTCAGCGGGGAACATACGACCAGTCTCGGTACGGGCCTGTTGATTGCTCACGCTCTAGCGGACCCGGGGATTGATAGGGTCATTGTAGCATTGGGCGGAACCGGATCAACAGATGGAGGCATGGGCCTATTATCAGCTCTTGGTGCACGGTTCGAAGATAGCCATGGCCGGGTTCTAGAGCCTTTTGGCGACAATTTGGAACATGTAGAGAAATATAGCGCCCCGCATCTGACCAAACCGTTGACGGGAATTTATGACGTTCAGGTGCCATTGGTAGGGCATCGGGGAGCAGTAGCTCAGTTTGGGATTCAAAAAGGCATTGCGCCAGATCACGTGGATCGGATCAATGCAGCAATGTCGCAGTATGCGCACAGGGTCCAGTCGCAGCAAAATGAAGACTGGATCGACAATCTGGGTGCGGGGTCAGCTGGCGGCATGGGTTTTGGCATTTTAGCAGCTGGTGGGTACCTTGAATCCGGGGCTGAAACTATTTCTCGCTGGTGCAAGCTTGATGAACAAATTCAAGCGGCCGATTGGATCGTGACCGGCGAAGGACGTATCGACCGCCAAACTTTGGAAGGAAAGGTTGTAGGCACAGTGGCGCGCCATGCGGAGTATTACCACAAACCAGTGGTGGCTGTGGTAGGGAGTCGCACTGATGATTTGCACGAACTTCACCAAGCGGGGCTGACTTTGGTGATGCCATTAGCGACAGGACCCATGACGCTTCAGGACGAAATGGCGAACACTCCACAATTGTTGTCGTTGCTGGGTGAGGAATTGGGATGGCTGATGAAAACCCTGAATCACACTGGCGATCTCGGGTAAGTGTTCTACGGTTGGCGGCTCCGCGAGGGTTTCCCGCGAGATCGTTTGCTTTCAGTCTGAAGATCCGGATCTTCACTCTCCTGCATCGAAATGCCAAATAAATCCGAAAGGTCATCGGTCTCGATGACGCGAGCACTCTTATGCGTGGATTTTTGCAGCAATGCCTCGGTTCGCTCCGTCACTGCCCGGGCAACGAGATCATTCACATCCAAACCGCGCAACTCAAAAAACAGTGCCGGACTATCGTCTAATCTGACGCCGACGCCATAAAGCGCTGCAGCTACATGTTTACACATTAAGGCCCAGTCTGGGCAATTGCACTTCAACGAAATTTCTTTGGGACTGGGGAATAGGCCTTTCCCGTGCGCGGTAAACAATTCCGCGAGTGGTCTTGGAAATTTACCATCCAGCAATTCTTGCAAAGATCCGATGGCCCCTTGACAGGACGTAATGATCGCCGCCCAGATTTGAAAGTTGAGCGGCGCAATAGTAATATCAATTTGGTACGGCTTTTGTTGGCTGCCTTGTACCAACGCTTGGATCCTACCCGGTTGAAGATGCAAGTCTAAAACTGCGCCGTGCCGAACATAACTGCGGCCACGCCCAATCCGATTGGCATAGTCGGAATAGCTTTCCAAGTTATCATTCCACGCTTTGCCCCACCAGGTACGAGCAAGTTGTCGGCCGCCAATAATGACAGGAGCCACTTGCGGATTTTTCTTTTTAAGCGTGTCCAAGCTTGATTGGGCACGAGCTCGTTTGTCGGCTACCCTTACGTATTTCGGGAATCCATAATCATACGACATCTTGGTTGACCTCACCTATTTCATATTGTTAACCGGAACAAATTGATGAGTTCTTCGTTGCCTAACTCGGCAAGCCACGTTGTTTGCAAATCTGGAACGATGTCTTCGGCTAATTGAATTTTTTCTGCAATCATCTGATCGATCTTCTCTTCAATTGTACCTCGCGTAATAAATTTGTGTACCACCACTTTCTTTTTCTGTCCAATTCTGAACGCCCGGTCTGTAGCTTGATTTTCCACCGCAGGATTCCACCAGCGGTCAAAATGAATTACGTGGTTGGCGGCAGTCAGATTTAACCCAACTCCGCCGGCCTTAATGGATGCAACCATAAACGGCACATATTCAGACCCTTGAAATTGGGTGACCAGTCCTTTGCGTTTGGCTACTGGGGTGTTCCCATGCAAAACCAGGCCAGGATGAAGAAACACGGTTTCCAGAAACTCGCGCAGTGGTTCCGTGATTTCTTTGAATTGGGTAAATACCAACACCCGCTCGTGTTTTTCATGGATTGTTTGGCAGATCTCACCGAGACGGAGGAATTTCCCGCTTTCTTGGGGATCGAAGTCGGTTTGCCCTAAATATTGATCGGGATGGTTGCAAATTTGCTTGAATTTCATTAGTGAAGCCAAAATCATTCCTTTGCGTTGTATTTCTTCCATCTGGGATTCAAGTTTGGTCCGAATTTCTTGCACTAAGTTGGCGTACAGTGCGGCCTGTTTTTTGGTTAGAGAAGCGAAAGTTTTCATTTCGATTTTATCCGGCAAATCGGAAATGACCGTAGGATCGGTTTTCAATCGGCGCAAAATAAAAGGACTTACCACTTGTTTCAAGGGGGCATATCTTTTGGGGCTCTGCTTTAATTGTTTGGTAAAGTGGCTGAATTCTGCGGCCGTTCCCAGGAGCCCTCGGTTTAAAAAGTCGAACAGGGACCAGAGGTCCGAAAGACGGTTTTCTATTGGAGTGCCCGTCATTGCAATTTTATAAGCCGCTTGGATGCGTTTGGCTATTCGAGTTTGTTTGGCTCCCGGATTTTTAATCGCCTGAGCTTCGTCCAAAATCAAGACGTTCCAAAACACGTTCATCAGCCAGTCATATCGTGACAACATAGCATAGGTTGTCATAACAAGATCATATTCATCCAAATGTTTTTCGATAGCGGAACTGTTGGGAAAAGACGGATGGAGCACTGCGCATCGCAAGGATGGAGCGAATTTGTCGATTTCGTCAAGCCAATTGCCAATGAGTGAGGCGGGGATTACCAACAAGGTTTTCTCATGGGTTTGCTGTTGTTGGTAATGTAGTAAAGCAATAACTTGGACAGTCTTACCGAGGCCCATATCATCTGCGAGGCATGCGCCCAGCCCCATTTGTTTCATCATTAGCAACCAAGCCAGGCCGGCTTTTTGATAATCGCGTAGGTGGGCGTGAAAAGTTGCGCCTAGATCTAGACGATGATCTACGGGTTGAGGATGGACTAATTGTGCCACCACCGTCTTGAGCCACTGACCATGATTCACTTCAACTTCGCACACATTGTCGGAACTGTTGACAAGTTCAGAGGAATTCAAGGGCAAACGCATTGCATCGATGAGGGTAATCTCCGAGTGTGACAATTTGTATGCCTGTTCATACGCGGCAAGTAACGCTTGTAATTTATGGTGGTCGACTTCTACCCATTTGCCCTTGATGAGGGCAAGTCCTTCGGCTTCATCTAAGAGTCGTTTGAGTTCTTCCAGAGTCACGGTCTGGTTCCCGATTGAAAGTTGCACATTAAAATCTATTAACGCATCAAAGCCTAAATGAGAGGGGATCTTATCCCCAATGTTAATGGCAATTCGCACGGCGTTAGATGACGTCCTCCACCATTTGGGAATGCGGCAGAGAATTCCAGCTTCTTCATATAAGGGAACTTCCCGAAGAAAGGTATAAGCTTCATCGGAAGTTAACCGAAGAGGATGAAAAATCTCGCCGGACTCAATCAATCCCGCAATAAATTGGCTATTGGCTGAGGCTTTGCTTACGGTGGCGAGAAGCTCCATGAGTTTTTGTTGATACCCTTGGTATTCCACCAATGCATTTTTTAAAGGGAAATGACGCGATTTGTCGGCTTTGGGTTCTTCTGAGGAATATGTGGCCAAAAAGGCGAACGGATATTTCTCATCTTTGCTTTCCACCAGATGAAAAAACACCCGTCCCACAGGATGTTTATTAATGTGGTGGGTCGTGAGAAACTCTTCTACGCTGCCGGAATAGGATTGAATCGCTGTGGCAAATATGTAGCACAAGTGGTTCCAGATGTTTTGCAACCATTGAGAAGTCAAAAATTCTGAGCCTTCAAGGTAAGGTGCCGAATCCATGAGGCGCTGAGTCAGATCGTCATCGAGATCGATCTGTACCGATGCGCGCAATTGTTCGAGGTCGGGAGTGCGAGCCACGGCTTCAAAGAATTCATCGGAGATCTGAATTAGAAACTGCAACGAGTCTGATAGCGGTAAATTGCGAGGAACTGATTGGAGTTCAAAGAAGAACCAGTCAGGATTTTGTTGGAATTTTACATGGAGTTCATTTTGAATCTGCGTTAGTTCCATACTTAGGGATGGCTCGCTTTCTCGCCAATCGAGGTCAAACCCATCCGCGGTAATTGCCACAACCAATTCGTAGGAGGTGTCGATATTTTTGAATTGCACTGCAGGCATCCTTTCGGTTTGGGATGATGAAGCAAAAAAATATTAGCTGCATAAAGGCAACAGAAGAATCTTAATGGATCGCCACGTTCAACTCAAGTACGTGGCCCTCGCTAATCCATTGGGGTTTACAGAGTTTTTTGAGATATTATCCATTGATGATCGCGTTTGGTGGCCAACCGGCTATTGGAGCCCATCATGCACTCGCGACTCCCACCCAATGAAACTATTGCCGGGAAACGCGTGAGCGGGGTCCTAGAAGCTCGTTTGAAGAATGTTTTTCGGGAATCTGGACCGCCAATGGATGAGATGCGGTTTACGGATCACCGCGTGGGGGACCTCCGCATTCTCAGGCTTATCCGCCGTTGGTTGAAAGTCGGAGTGCTGGAAAGCGGAGAGGTCCACACGAACACGGATGTACTCGACCCAAGGTTTGAGAAAGTTATCAAGCCGCGCCTCGATGGGGAGGCCTACCCGGTTCGGTATATCGATGACTGTGTCGTGTGCTTTCATCATCAGTGGGATGAACGGTTTCAGGCCGTGTTGAACCATCGACTCCATAAATTCCCTCTCGACCGAGAGCCGACGAAAACCAACCTGATGGCCTTTGGGCGATCCGCGTAGCGAGACGCCCAGGCCGTCGTCGCCAGCGAGTGGCGGTGTTCAACGTGGCCTCCGTCGCATGCAACTTCACCAGGGCGCGTCCTAACGCATCATCGGTGAAACGTCCGCCCCAAATAACACGACGCAGTCGAAGGAGCGATAGAATTCTTCCAGCCGATATACGGCACAGGGATCGACTAAAAAGGCCACCCACCGGATACCGCGAGATTGATGACATCGGGCCGGATCCCCCTCCAACCCGTCGACCCAATCCATGGGATAGGCGGAAATGAATTGTACGGTCGATTCGGAGTGTGTTGTCGTCTTGATACCAAGGGATCCGATAGCGAGGGCCATTCCTATTTGCCGGAATATTCTTCCTATTTATAGGTTCTGCCCCCCTTTCACGCCATCATCGAAGAACCAGACTCTACCATAAGAAACATTTGGTAGGGTGCGAATTACGGGTTGCAATTCCACCGTGACACGCTCAGGAAATTTACCAGAACGTGTCACGATGTTGAGACTAGTCCTAGGAATATGTGGGAACGAAGCGAGTTGACGATTGGCGATTAGGGGCAGCTACGGAGGCTTGGGCAGCCAACTTCCAACCACTGGCGGTCTCTTGATACATAAGCCAAATATGGTTGTGACTGCTTAGCTCACACTGATAGGCATAAAAGCGATGTGACGACCATGAGAAGCTGACCTCCCATTCTGGGTGGCGGGCCAAGTATTGCACAAGTTGGCGATATCCTGAAGGGCTCTTCAAAGAATAAAATACTACCGGAGCGCGGTTGGAATAGGCAGTCCACATAACACCATAACGGGGAAATGGCGTAAAGATTCGGCGGATAGATGGTAGCCATTGAGCCCATGGATATAGTGAAACGGGTGATATTTGAGACATAATGATCCTTCCTTTTGGGACAATTGTGATTCTCTTCACATAGTATACCTTGCGCGCCGAATTGTCTACATGTAATGACAATGGCCCTGATTTTTTACCGGGAACTCTTGCTGTGGTTTCCCACGTATTCCTCCAACTTAAATCTAATCGAACGGTTATGGAAATTTCGGCTATTTGCAATCTACGGTTGGATGGTCTTCTGCTTCATCTCGACGAATTTGGCCTGTTTTGTGCAAAACCTGGTGGATTGGGCCTTCGGAATAATCCTCTGTATTGTGCAAAATACGGTTGGACTACCGCCTGGGTTTGAGGGTCCTTAATGCACATTCGGGCCGAATAGTTCATGATTAGTAACGTTAAGCAACATGTGGTCTCCCTGGCTGGCGGCCGCACCTTTGCGCGGTTAGTCATGGTGATTCGCGTCCCCGAGTTTATTAAAGGTTCTCGACTCTCTGTGTTTGCGGGGGGGGGGCATACGGAAAAACCCCCGTTTGACATGACCCTATTCAGTGTCATATTATCCAAATAGGCCACTAAATAGTGTCTTTTAGCGAGGGGGGGATTTTCCCACGAGAGATGTCTTTAGCGCGATTGCCGATCCCACTCGCCGCCAGATGCTCGGCGTTCTGGCGCAAGTCGATGAGTTGCCTCTCTACGAGATGACCGCCAAGTTCCACATGGGTCGTACGGGAGTGTCCAAGCATCTGACCATCCTTAAAGAGGCCGGGCTTGTAGAGGATCGCAAGGTGGGACGGGAATCCAGGTACCACCTGAACGCCGCTCGCCTGCACGAGGTTCAGGAGTGGGTATCGTTCTATGAGCGGTTCTGGACACAACGGATTGATCGTTTGAAGGACCTGCTGGAGGAGGACAACACATGAGTGAAACCGTTTCGTTGGACTTCGAGATAAAGAGCCCCATCGAGCGCGTGTGGCACGCCCTGACAGATCCAACCACCCTTGCCAAGTGGATGTTTTTTGAAACGAACGACTTTCAGCCCGTCGTCGGACATCACTTTCAGTTTCGCGGCAAGCAGGCCACAGGCTGGACCGGGATTGTCGATTGTGAGGTACTGAAAGTCGACGAGCCGCATCGGCTGTCCTACGCCTGGGTGACCGAGGGACAGTTAGGTCAACACCGGGCCACCGTCACCTGGACGCTGACGGCCTCCGACAACGGCATCACCCAGATTCATTTGGAGCAGAGGGGATTCGACCGCGAAGCCAAGCAGGAGATCGACGGCGCCAAGTACGGCTGGACGCATCAGCTGAACCAATTGAGGGATCTGCTCACACCCCCAGACATGGTTCAGTGATGGTCGACGTCAAGCCATGTCGGGTCAACGCTGAGCCTGGGAGCAGAACTGCAGGCAACGCTTCCCAAATTGTCCGGCAGTTCGGGTTGTTTAACAACGCTAAGTAGCGGAATTTCTGCTGTGCGCGAAATACAGAAAGAAAAAGGAGGCGTGGAAATGTCGGATATCGTTGATTTTAGCAAGGTGTCAACGGTTGGGTTAGCGTCGTCACCGGTAGCAGAAGCCCTGGCGGGTTTGCGTGCGAATGAAGCCCGTTACTTTATGAACAAATATCAGCATACGTTTACCGTTGTACCCGCCAACGAAAGCCATGAGACATTGGATTACGTCCGCCGCATTTTGAAAGAAGAGCGCGATATTGAGTTGGCCGCCAAAGCTTTAGAAACGTCTCAGTTTCAAGTGGAAAACCTCAAATTCGCCTACGTGCTTTATGAGGATGGTCTTGCGGTCAACGTCATGTATGCAGTGGACGAGCCGAAGAAGCGAGCGGTAGGTTTTAAACTGTCTGAGGGGATGGAGGTACCCAAGGAGCTGCAAGGGAAGTTTAAATTTGCTAAGCAAAAGTCTAAACTAGCCGGCACCATTCGTGGTTCATTCTTTGTCATTAAAGGGGATTATTAAAGCAAGCAAGGGTGCCTGAGGAGGCAATCCAGCCATTGCTGTCGTTCACACTGTTTGTCGTGGCGCAGTTGAACCGCCGTGGTTGCTTCGCACGAAAAACTTCACCAGGCTAATCAAGAACAAACGGGGGCGTATGCGCACGAAGCGACCTGCCTGACTCCGGGCAGGAGAGTGCCGTAAGATGGAACCAAGAATCGTGACGAGGGGTTGAAAATATGTCGGCGAACCAAAATGTCCACCTCATTGGGCGGTTCCACAACGAGATGTGGAATCAATTCGATAAAGGTCTCTTCCCTGAATTGTTAGCCGAGGATATTCGGTTCCGGGGTTCCTTGGGCCAATCTGCGGTCGGCTATGGCGAATTCGGTCAATATGTGGACTACATCCACAACGCGTTTGCTGACCATGGTGAGTGGAATTATACGATTAGACCTCAGTCCGTAAATGCCGAAGTTATTTCGTCGTGAGTCCTAAGCGGCCGCTAAGCTACTGTGGTTGGGGGATCTGCTCGCTCCGAAGGCAACATGAACTGAATTCCTCTGCTCTCGGGGCCAGTACGCACGAAGCGTGATGTCTCAGTTGTTGTCATCTCTTAAGACCTTTGTCATAGCACCGTCGCACATCATCGGGCCAACGATGTCCACTTGTCATGGCCCGTCGTCAACCGTCCTACGATGCGACTCCACCTTAAGGAAGGAGATGGCTTCGGCTCTCGTCCGCACTTCCGAGGGGTCACAAGTTCCGGCCTTCAGGCCGGTGTCCTTGACGCGATTGTCATGTGGGTGGCCATTGCAAGACTCCTCGGGTTCACATTTCGAGCAATATTTGTCGACAGCAAGTGATTTTAGTGGTTGCAATTGTTTGCCATATAGCATTCTAACTCGTTTTCCGCACCTAAAAACTTCCAATTTTATTAATTATAGTCAGAATATGCCGCAAAGGAATTTGGCCTCTGCTTGCCGAAGTTTCCCTTATGAACATCCTTACACCCACTAGCCGTGTGGTGGGCGCTGCCCCCCTGTTTCGTCACTTGGCCGATGACATCGGCCTCGTGGACCTGATCAATCGCCTGGTCTCATGGGATCGCGATCACTGTCGGATCTCGCCCGGGGAGCGCCTTTTGGCACTCGTCCTCGATGTGCTCTTGGGCAAATCCCCCCGGTATCGTTTCACCGAGCGATGGGCAACAACGGATGTGGCGATCCGCATCGGCGCTGGCCGGGAGGCCACGGATTTTTCCGACGATAGCTTGGGACGGGCGTTGGATAAACTTGCCCGGGCCCATCCGGCCCGGGTATTGAGTGCCATTGCGGCCCAGGCTTATCTTCGGGAGGAGATTACGTGAGAGAGTGGCCACAGGCATAGTACCTCGCGCTCCGTGACCGGCGAGTACGCGGGGAGTGACACCGCCCCCGTGCATCCCGCCTATGGACATTCGAAAGATCATCGCTCCGATCTCAAACAAATTCTGCTGACCCTGTTTGTGAATCGGGAGGGAGTGCCCCGTTTTGGCACCGTCGAGTCGGGGCAGCGTTCCGATAAAACGCTCCATGCCGAAATGCTGGAGCAGTGGATCTCCGCTCTGGAACCCGAACAATTAGCCAAACTGCTCTATATTGCAGACTCCGCCCTCGTGACGGGTCCCAACCTGGAGCGTCTCGACCGGCAACAGATCCGCTTTGTCTCCCGGTGCCCGGAGACGTTTGGCATCGTGGCCACGGTCAAACAAACCGCGTGGGCAGCGAATCGATGGCAGGCCCTGGGGACCATAGGACAGCGCCGCGATGCGGCGCATTATTGGGCTTCGGAGCAAACCGGGGAGATTGCAGGGCGTCGTTATCGCTTGGTCGTCTATCGATCCTCGACCCCAATGCTGTCAGGTTAAGAAAATATGCGAATTTATGCCATACTCATGAAAAATAATGTGTCGTAGCCCTGCGTAACCCTCTGGACGGACACCTTCCTTTTTGCTATGGTGTAGGGGGAGGCGGGAGCGTGTGAAAGAGAACACTCGAGCGTTATTTGACAGCGTTGCCCGCCTACTTCAGAAGGCGAGTTTTCAGGCCACGGCCAAGCAACGGCCCCAAGACTTCACCCGGCATCGCAAAATGGGTTTTTTGGCCGTGTGGAGCGTGAGTTTTAACATGGTGCGCTGTTCCTCACAAATCGAATGGGATGCGTTTCGCCGAAGCCAGATGCCTCAGGAGGCGAATACCACGACGTATACGAAACCATCATTGGCCGAAGCGCGACAAAAACTTCTCCCTGAGGCCTTTACGCGGTGGAATGACGCCTTTATTCCACGCTTCTATGCCGATGAGGACGATCAGACCTTTCACGGCTTTCGGTTCCTGGTAGATGGCTCGGTCATAGAACTCCCGAACATGCCCGCCTTACGGACCGCCTATGGCGAAGCCACGGGCACCGGGGAGTTTGCAGTCGCCCCGGGCCCGGGCGTCCCCTCTCTATGACGTGGAAAACCGCCAGGTGCTTCATGCGGTGCTGGATCGGTATGACTGTGGAGAGCGGAACCTAGCGTTGGCGCACCTCCAAGCCTTGCGGAGGCTGCTGCCCCGAGATGGCCGGACGCTCTGGCTCCTCGATCGCGGGTATCCCTCTCGGGCATTTATTCATGCGTTGACCCAGGAGCGGCTGTTTTATGTCATGCGCGTCCCGAGCACGTTTGTCGATGAAGTGCTGGGAACGACCGAACCTGACGCGACGGTGACGATTCGCATCACCCAGGAACGGGCCCGCCATCTCAAAGCCCAAGGGACACCGGTGCCGGTCGGCACCGTGCTCACCTGCGTGTCATCAAGGTCGTGCTCCCCACCGGCACGGTGGAAACGTGAGTGAGCCATGTGGGGGCCGAAGTACTGCCGTACGCCGTGATGCCCCCGCTGTATTTCAAACGCTGGGGTGAGGAAATCCATTGTAGCACCATCAAGGAAACACTCGAGATCGAGCACTTCTCAGGAACCACTCCGCGGGTGATTGCGCAAGATTACCCTGCGACCGTCTTACTCGCCAACATGGCGGCGGTCATCGAGCACGACGCGCTTGAAACGTGGGCCGAGACGCGAGATCAACGCCATCTCAAGTACGAGACCTATAAGATCAACACCCATAGGGTGATGGGCAATATGAAAAATCAGCTCATTGCCTGAGTGTTAGAGGACGATCCTCACACACAACAAACAGCCGATGACGCGCTCATCCGCCAGTGGAGTCGATATGTTGTGCCCATCATTGCGCACCGATCCTACCCGCGCCGTAAAGGGCGTAAAAGCCACAAATATTCCCCCGCCAAACGGCGGTGTTTGTCACGCACAGCGGGTCGAACCGGTGTCGCCAGCGGATGGAGACCCTTGATACCCTATCAGATTCGCAATTTTTGCACCGTGCGCGAACAGCGCACGGTTTTTATCTTCTTCTTTATCTATCAAAGACGACCTTGCATTCTCCTGATCTGCGATATCTCTGAGCAATTTCGGCCTTCTGTAGGAAAGCTTCTTGCCCTGAGGATTTGGCATATTATGGGTGCCTGTCCTTAACCTGACAGCATTGGAGGGGCCCCTGGATCGTCGGCGCACGCATACCTTGGATCGCGAAATTAGCCGATCCCGTAGCGCCATGGAACGCGCCGCCCAGGATCTGCAGCAGCAGCGATTTGCCTGTGTCGCCGATGCGGAGGCCGCCGTGCAGCGATGGCAAGACGCATGGCGGTCGGGCTGGTGTGCGGCAGACACGACGATTGCTGAGGAAACCGTGCACCGTCGGCCCGGGCGCCCCCCTTAGGGCCCCTAAGACCCGAGGATAGCTGCCAGGAATGGCGGGTGGCCGTGACGATCGGCGCGGTCGACGCCACGCGTCGCCAACGGGAACTCGAACGGCGCGGCACCTTCGTGCTGATTACCACGGTGCCGGACCACGAGGTCTCCACCGCGGAATTACTCCGGGAATACAAGGGACAAATCAGCGTGGAACGTCATTTTCACTTTGTCAAAGACCCCCTGTTTGTCGACGCGTTATTCCTCAAAAAAGCGGAACGGATCGCAGCCTTGGGCTATGTGCTCCTCATGGCCTGCCTCCTCTATAGTTTACTGGAACGGCGCCTCGGCCGGACGGGGGTATCCATTCCCTCGCCGTCCCGTCGCCTGCTGACGCATCCGACCGGCCACCAAGTGGTCCGGGTTGTTGTGTCAACGACAAGTTTAAAATCCTTGCAGGTCGCTACCCATCCCCAGGGTCAGCACCACATCGCCCTCGATCCCTTGTTTCATCCCACCTTGGAAGCCATCTTAACGGCAGTCGGTATACCAGACAGCACCTTTACGATACCGCCCGTGCGCACCATGACCGTGGTGCCCGAGCCATTTGAGGAAATGAAGTAAATACCAATTTTTGGGCGCGGAATGTAAGTTCTAACCCAGTTGTGCAAGACAAACGAAAGAATTCCCGTGGGGGAAACATCAATAGTTTACAATGTGAGGAGGGCTCAGGGGTGGCGGTGGGTAACCCTTCTTGCTCCTGCCAAATTCACTAAGAAAGTAGTGGACAGCCGAATGGGAAGTTCTTTGTCGGATCCCGATGTATTGTTACTGAAGAGAATTCGCACGGTTTCAAGTCTAGGAATTTTACTTGATGGATACAATCTCTCCGTTATCGCCGTGGCTTTAGTTCCTTTAACGGTGCAATTTCGTCTGGGGGCTGCTGCTACCGGACTTCTGGCGTCTGCGATGTTGCTAGGTTCCATTGCGGGGGGATTAACGGCAGGTATACTCGCCGATAGATTCGGACGCAAGACCCTGTTGGTTTGGGATTTGATTATTTTTATGATATTTTCATTGGTTTCCGCACTTCTTTTTAGCTATATATTGCTCGTATTAGCACGATTTGTGGTGGGATTGGCGATAGGGGCGGATTACGCCATTTCTCCCACTTATTTAGCCGAGTTTGCACCGCGCAAAACACGGGGATATCAGTTGGGATATGTGTGGTTGGCATGGTCAGTTGGCGCGGTATTAAGCTTCGGGTTAGGGGCTGGCATTGTAGGTTGGCTCCCATCACAATTGAGTTGGCGAATCTTGTTTGCTTTGGCGTTAATCCCAGCAGCTATTGGACTTCTTATGCGGAGACGGTTACCAGAGTCTCCCCATTGGCTGGAATATTGCGCAAAAAACAAAACAGATCTTCCTTCGAAAGTTTCCTCACGAGTGACGGGGTTGGGGAGAGCTTGGCGTCTGTCCTTGGTGCCATGGTTTTTGATGGATTTTTCTACCTACGGATTAGGATTGTTGTTGCCCTTGCTTTTAAAATCCGATGGATTAACTTCTTCTACGGGAGCTATTTTAGGGACCGGGCTTGCTGCTTTATTCGGGGGTCTGGGATCAGTGTGGGCGATGTTTCGGTTAGACCGTACTGGCCGTATTATCTTGCAAGTCCGAGGATTTTTATGGTCGGGAATTGGATTATGGATTTTAGCAATCATGCTTTGGGTGGACTTCAAAGTGTTCGCAGTATTATTAGCTGGCTTGATGATAGTGAATCTGTTAAACGGAACGGGACCAGGAACCACCTGCGGCATCATTCCGGCCGAGGTATTCCCGACTCCTATGCGAGCCACGGCATTAGGGGTGTCTACGGCCGTCAGCCGCGTGGGCGCTATAGTTGGCGTTTTCTTATTGGGCTTTATTGAGGTGCGCTTTGGACTGGGCGCTGTATTGGCCACGACGGGAGTGGCAGCGGTGTTGGGGGCTGTTCTGAGTTGGGTTTGGCGAATTGAACCAAATCAAAGTGCGTTGCCAGATATTCAGGGAGAGGCCGCGGCTTTGATTTGCCATTCGGGCATAGAGAAGAGGTAACAATTCGGCTTGCATGCAATGGTTCCGTGAGAAGGGAGCAGAGCAGGTTAATGTGCTCCCTAACTCTCGGAAATCTCACGAAACGGTACTAAGTTTGGTCATTTTGCTGTCCGAGCTCGTTAGCTAGTGTCAAAAAAAACTGGAGGCTTGCAGGGTTGGCCATAGCATCTGGATCTACAGATTTGTCCTTGGGGAAACCCATTAGAAGTTTTCGAATTGGCACTTCGAGCTTTTTGCCATTTAATGTGCGAGGCACATCAGGAATCGCATAAATAGTATCTGGGATATGGCGGGGGGAAACCTGGTCCCGGATAGTATAGCGGATCTTGTCTAGTAATTTCGGACTTAGCTGAGTTCCAGGCGCTAAAACCACAAATAAGGGCATAAAGGACGGTCGTCCCAGGTACTCTAGATCTACGATAAGACTGTCTGTAATCTCAGGGAGGGCCTCCACTGCGCGATAAATTTCGCTAGATCCCATACGTACCCCTTGTCGGTTGATGGTCGAATCGGAGCGGCCATAAATAACTGCAGACCCGTCAGAAGCAATCTTGATCCAGTCTCCGTGGTGCCAAATACCAGGAAACGTTTCAAAGTAACTTTCTCGATACCGGGTTCCGCTGGGATCGTTCCATAAGTAAAGTGGCATTGACGGCATGGGCTCGGTGACCACGAGTTCCCCCACTTGATCAACTACGGAATGCCCTTTTTCATCAAAGGCTTCAACCTTAACGCCCAGGGATCGGCATTGCATCGTGCCAGCACGCACAGGAAGGATAGGGCAACTCCCGACGAAGGCAGCCGCAATGTCAGTTCCTCCGCTAATGGGGCCCAGCCAAATATCGGGTTTGATGTGATCATATACCCACTGATAGAGTTCGGACGTCAGAGGAGACCCAGTGCAGCCCATGGCCACGAGATGCGATAAGTCGTGGTCTCGACCTGGTTCAAGTCCTGCTTTGGCCAAAGCACCCAAATATGCGGGACTGGTTCCAAAATAGGTCATTCCGGTGTCTTCTGCAATGTTCCATAAGGTATCGAGAGATGGATAGAATGGGCTACCATCGTAAAGTACAATAGATGACCCGGTCAGTAGAAACCCGACAACGGCATTCCACATTACCCATCCTGTGGTTGTAAACCAAAATGCGCGATCGCCTGGCTTAAGATTTAGATGCAAGGCCATCATGACCAATTGGGTGAGGAGTATGCCACCTTGGCTCTGCACGATAGCTTTAGGTAATCCGGTAGTTCCGGAGGAGTAGAGTATCCACAGCGGGTGGTTGAACGGCACCCTTGTACAGCCCCAAATATCTGATCGGGTCATGATGTCCTGCCAAAACAGAGTTTGACCTTTGGTTTTTCCCCATGCTGGCGTGGAAGAATTTAGATAGGGGACTAAGATGGTTGCTTCGAGAGACGGCATGGCATCTTGCAACGATTCAAGCATGAAACGCCGATCATGGGCTGTCCCATTATAGCGGTAGCCATCGACTGCTAGGAGAACCTTTGGATCAATTTGCCGAAAGCGGGCAATAGCGCTGGCACTGCCAAAGTCAGGAGAGCAAGTGGACCAAACGGCTCCGACACTGGCACAAGCCAAAAAGGCAATCAGTGTCTCGCTGATGTTGGGAAGATATCCCGCCACACGGTCTCCCGGTTTGACTCCCAAATCATGAAGAGTGGCAACCAAGGCACCGGTTTGTCGTTGCAGGTCCTGCCAGTTTAACACTGAAGCGGGACGAGTTTCGGAATAAGCGAAGACAGCTGGCTCCTGACCACGCGATTGGCGGAATAGATATTCCGTCCAATTAATCTCAGCACCTTCAAACCATCGTGTGCCCGGCATTACATGGCTACTTATTACATGATTATATGGCAATGAAGATTGCACTCCAAAATAATCCCAGATCGATTGCCAAAAGGCGTCAAGATGAGCTACGGACCATTGCCATAAGCTATTGTAATCTGGGGCGTGGACCTGCTTCGTTTCTTGTAGCCACTTCATATACTGGGCGATGCGTGTGCCTTCCACCCAGGCATCTGAGGGTTCCCACAAAATTGCATCATCAATAATTGTGCCCATTTGATTTTCACCAACCTTTTCACAATTTCGTTTCCTGCACGAACAGAGCTATATTACTCAGAATTTTACCACTTCCCGGTTTATAGGTGGGGTCACATAGATGAGAAACGCAACGGATGGTGGTAACACTGCATCCCCTACGATACGTAGGGGACAAGCACAAACCTCATTATTGGCAAAGAAATTCTGGCTATGTGCAAAATGTGGTTGGATTTCGTCGTTTCTTGGCTCAATCTTCCATTCTCAGCACGACCGGCCAAGGTTGGAATATGCGGTTCGTATTGACGGCATGCTACCCTGCCGCTGGTTGGAATCCGCCGACGACGGGCCCTATGAACCATGGTCAAGCGCAGACGCTACTGCGCTATCGCCCCCAAGAGCTCCGCAAGCTGCTTTTAGCGGCCCCCGGCGCGGCAGGCCGCAATATCGAGTGTAGAGTCCCTTGAGCTAGATCATGGTGCATAGGCACAATGGCCGTGCACCCATCGGGATGGGGGAGCTTTAGGTGACTGCCCCGTTGGCTTACCGCCACGAACCCCGCGCGTCCCAAAGCGGTGGCGACTTGCTGTCCCGACAGGACTGGCGTGCGTGGATTCATGGTCGCGGCAGCTCGACTGTCACCGGCGCCAAAATCGGTGTCACGGGCAACTCCGTCAGGTCCACGTCCTCAAAGTACAATTCCAAGGCTTCCCGAAGATTATCGAGGGCCTGGTCCAACGATTCCCCTTGGCTCGTCACTTCCACTTCTAAACGGCGAGCGACGTACCACTGCCCCTCGCGCGTGATGGCTGCCGTAAATCGTACCGGATGGGTCATGGCTCGCGTTCCCTCCTCTTCCTATACAGTATACCGCGATGCCACGATTCCTGAGATACGGGGGGCTGAGGCTTCTTTTGAAGGATCTGATCCTTTTGGCCACCACCGCGTGCGGCCAATTGCTTAACGATGCGAATAAAGGACTAACCGGCCTGAATGTGCATTAAGGCCCCTCCAACCCAGGCGGTATTCCAACCGTAATTTGCACAATACAGAGGATTATTCCGAAGGCCCAATCCACCACGTTTTGCACAAAACGGGCCAACTCCGTCGAGATGAAGCACAAGACCATCCAACCGTAGATTGCAAATAGCCGAAATTCTTTGTAGTGGCCGATTAAAACAAACTGCAGACCTTGTGATCCTTACACACGGCAACCACACCGTGTCCAATTACTGATGCCTTCCAAATTTTCTTGAGCTTTCTTATCTCAGGTTGACTAGATTTTACAACCTTGCCTCTGATCAAATCCGGCTAAAACCGTGTGGTGACAAACATTACCAGTCGTGGTATTATATTAGACGATGGGACGCACGGAATGGATTGAGGCCGTGCCGCGGAATTGGTTGAGGGATCGGATTCCAAAAGCAGCCATAACTCTTTGTTTAGGTTATGGCTGCTTCGTTTTTGTCGTTTTTGCGGCAGGGCGATTTGACTCATAAAAAAGTACTCCAAATACCTTCGTTGCCTCATAAAAAAATGTACTCAAAAAAGGAGTGCTATGATGGCAACGCGAAATTTCCGGCATCCCATTCAGGAGGATTCCTCGATGCCGCTGTCTTTACGAGAACGTCAAACCGTCGTGCGCAAGTTGGCTCTCCGGTACCGGAAAGCCGCGAAGCACGAACGGTCTCCACTGCTCGATCAAGTCCAATCGTTATGCCATGACGACCGCGCTTATGCTGCCCGGGCGCTGCGGGCTGCCACCGCCATGGGCCCCGCCCGGCCGCATCCCGGTATGGGTCCGAAGCGAAAGCCGCTCTCGTCCGGTGCTGGGCCATTTTGAACTTTCCCACCGGCAAACGCCTCCAGCCTTTTTTGCCGGACCTGGTCACCCGCTTGGAACATTTTGACGCACTCACACTCGATGTCACGGTCCGTAGCCCACTTCTCGCCATGAGTGCCGCCTCCATCGATCGGTTTCTCGCCGCCGAGCGGCGGCGCCTGGAGATCAAAGGGCGCAGTGGCACCAAGCCGGGGAAGTTGCTCAAACACCAAATTCCGGTGCGAACCTGGGCCGAATGGGACGATGCCACGCAACCGGGCTTTCTCGAAATTGACCGGGTCTCCCATGATGGCGGCGCTGTCCGCGGAGATTTTGCGTGGACCCTGGTCGATATGCTCACGGGCTGGACCGAAACGGCGGCCTTGCCCAACAAAGCCCGCAGGGGGTCGTGGACGCCCTCGACACCCATCGTCGCCACTTTCCCTTCCCCATTCGGGGCATCGACTCCGATAATGGCAGTGAATTTATTCACTATCACCTGGTGGCGTGGTGTGACACCCACCACATCACGTTCACGCGCTCGCGCGCGTATCACAAGAACGACGGCTGTGATGTCGAGCAGAAAAACTGGACGGTCGTGCGGCGTTTCGTAGGCTACTTGCGCTATGAGGGATCTGCGGTTAAACCCCCAATAATTAGACAAGCATCCATCGTGCACGATATGTCAAGCCGTTACGTCCTGATGGGGGAAATTACCAGACTCCTGGATTGTTATGGTAGACGGGGCGCATCGTCCGCTCATGGCGCCAGGATACCGCCCGGGGGGCGGGCCTCCAGAGTGCGCCGGGCCGCTGCTTCGCAGCGCTCTGGACCCCCGCCCCCCGGGCAACTCAGGCCGCCAAGAGCGGAGCGATGGACCCGTGTCGGGCGTTGTGTCCCCTAACAATGCACCGCCTTAATGGGCGGGGCCGTGCCGGCCCGAAACCCGGCATAATACTGGGCAGGCGACCAATCGTGCAGACTTCCATGCATGCGACGCTCATTGTAAAACCGAATCCACTCGGCCGTGACCGTATACCCCTCCGCGAACGTGTCAAAGACCTGATTCCGCCAACAGTCGGCTTCCAGCAGACTATGCCAGGATTCGATGTGGGCATTTTTGTTGGGCGTGGCGTTTGGAATGCGTTCATGGGCCAGCCCTAAGGCCTCACAGCCCTTAGCCCACGCCTGGGCAATAAATTGCGGGCCATTATCGGTGCGCGAATGACCGGAGGCGTCTCGGCCCAATCGGTCTGGCGTGCCCGCACGGCGCCTTGTAAGGCGCCTAAGGCCTGGACGGCGGTGCAGTGGGCGCCGCTATGATAGGCGAGGATCGATCGATCAAAGACATCGATGACGCTACAGAGATAGAAAAAGCGATCTTCCCCCGCCACGTACCCCTATTTGAGATCGGTCTCCCAGAGTTGATTAGGGCCGGTGACAATCCGATGGGCGGCCCGGATCCGGGGGGGCGATGGTGCGCCGGACGCAAAGGTTGCCCCTGCAGGAGATCCGCCTCGCGCAGGATCCGATAGACCGTTTTTTTATTGGCTATTTGCAATAGGTGGTTGAAAACGCTTGGGATCACCTCACGAGGAGATCGGCCTGTTTTGTGCAAAAGCTGGTGGACACACGATGCGCGATCACCCGTGGACGGGGAACCGAACAGGCAGGAATCGGTCGCCTAAAGCGCGCTATTGCGGGGCCTTTGAACGTGACCCGGTGCCCATCGGGCTCTGAAACTGCGGCAGCCCATTCGCCATCATGAGGACCCTGTCAACCTCAGCCCGAAAGCGTCACGCAGGGCACCCGGGCGAATCCGTGAGAATTTCCAACCACACGTATTGCACAAAGCCTTTTTATTGATGACCAGGCCCTGTTCTCGTCGCAACCAGGTCGTGTCAGCTTGCGGTACCCGTAGTGTTGTCCTTCACCCGCCGTAATATACTCGGTGAGCCATTGCAGCACGTGCCCTTCGGGCACTTTGGTGCCCGTCTGGGTCCAGACATACCCGCGACGGGGGCCGGCCGCCCTCGTGTTTCGGCGTCCAGGACGCCGGGCGTTGCTGCCGTATACGCCACGCATAATACGTGGACCGGGCCACTCCAGCCCACCGACACACCCGGGTTGGCGGATATCCCCGTTGAATCCACCGATGGGCTACTTCACATCGGTCAGAGGGGCCCGGGGGGCTTTTTTTAGCAGATCGTGCAAAATGGCAATCTCTCAGTCTTTTTCGCCTAACAGCCGCTTCAACTGGGCATTTTCCGTCGTCGCTTGCTGCCAGGCTTTCTTTAAGGCTCGGGGATCTGCCGCGACTCCGTGTTTGGTGGCCGCGTGCACCCACTGTTGCACGAGCCGCACCGGTAAGCCGTGGCGGCGGGCAACGGCCGCCGCATTCCTAATGTCGAGCGCTTCCTGAATACATTGCGCTTTCCATTCGGGGGTTATCGTTTTCGTCTGTTCCCTGGTGCCGACTTCCTTTCGTTTCAGGACGGTCCCGATATTTTCCTGCCACCGGTTCTCCCCGGCTCAATCCGACCATACAACGCTTTTCAGACGCGTGTCCGCTGCCATTTCGGGGCTTAATAGGTGTGGGCCATGGCGAGGCTATGACCGATCGCCGCGATCCCCAGCAGAGGCTGGCGCATGAGCGCCCAGACGAGAGCGGATAACGTGTTTCGTTGCGATTTGCGCAACGGTCCGTGTGTCGCGAAGTATGCTGTGATAGGATTAAGATCAAACAGGGTGGTCCTCCTCGAAGTGGTTGGGTCGTACTGACTTCTTCGATAGAAGGGCCACCATTTCCTTTGCGGACTATTCTGTCTATTTTAGATATGAAACTGGGGATGACTCAGGGTGCGGGCCATGGCGAGACTGCGGCCAATAGACGCCATGCCGAGAATCGGATGGTTCATCAACGCCCAGACCAGAGCCGCCAACGTGTTCCGTTGAGATTTGCGCAAGGCTCCGTGAGTCGCAAAGTATTGTGTGATAGACGCCAACTTGAACATGATGGTCCTCCTCTAAGGGGTTTGTTACTCCCCACTACTTCGACAGAGGGACCATCCATTCCTTTGCGTGAAGTGTGGGCCGTGGGATTATTCCGCCTAATTACCAAACAAAACTGGGGATGGGTCAGACCACGAGGAGTATACCATCCTGGTTGAAGCCTACGGTAGTTACCTAATACCCCAGTGTCCCTGCTTCAGTTGCGGACAGCGATCCAAGACCATCAGCGCTTTTCCCTTTGAGGTATCCCATAAACTCTGACACACTCAGTTGCTGCGTGCGGTATTCTCGCGTACCGATGCACGTGGTCCGGACTACTTTTTTTCTTTGCGCCAACTCCACACATCCTTGTACTCACAGAGTGTCCTTAGGATGTTCCCGATTTCCTTCCTGACCGCTTTGAAGAACACCCTTCGACGATATTTCGGGATGAATATAATCTGATAACTGCAATCCCAGCGGGTAGGGGATAGACTGTTTGCACCCACGGGCACCGTCCTCCTTTGCTTGCGGCTTGAGAATTGGCTGGCGAAACCATTTTTCCCTATAGCAACGGAGGACTTTTCCATCATGCCTCACGCCTTCTCCTATTCAGTTCTCCCACGCATAGCGAGGGGTTTAATGTTGAGTTAAGCGAAACTTAGGGTAGACTTCAGGAAATGGCTGTATCCTAATTGCCAGAAGCTGCAATATTATACGAAAATAAGGAGGCTTGTTTTTATGAAGAAACGTTCATTAATTCTCCTGATGGCGGGGGTTGTTACCACAGGAGTACTCTCTATGGGAGCCATATCCTTTGCTGCCTCTCCTCATCCGAATGTTCCAAGAGCAGTCACCGCGATGAAGTTGGGACCGATGCACTCGGTTAAAGATAAACACTATAATCAGCATCACTTGAGACATGTTACTGCCGTTACGAGTACCACGGTGACCATTGCTCGTGGCAAACATGTGAAAACCCTAAATTTTTCCGCCATTACCGTACGAGCGGGTCTCTATTCGGTGCCCTCCAGCTTCTTGCAAGTTGGTCAGCATGTAGTACAGCATGGAAACTACCTCCAGGTAATACCGGTAGCGCAGGGTGTGCTCACCGCCTCCGGTACAGGGTGGACAGTGGTCAATCCCCATCATACCGTGACTCTGGCAGGGTCGGCCCCCACTTTGTTGGGGTTGACCGCGCTAACGGCCAACACTAAGGTAATGATCTTTGGAACACGATCCGGCACTACGGTGACCATGGAAGGCGTTGCGGCGCTCCCGACGCGAACAGCCGCCACGGTGGTGTCCAATCAAAACGGAATTTTGACGGTCAAAACCTCAAGCAATCCCAGTATCACCATCACCGAATCGGCAATGTCCAGTGCCAAGTGGTTAGCTAAACTCCATACCGGCCGACGCGTGATCATTTGGCTTAATCCAGCCACACAAGTTCCCTTAGCCGTGATGCCGGCACCGCGACATCGGCTCAGGGCACTAGGGCAGCATATGGTGGTCGGCAAATTAGTTTCGGACAGTGCCCAAAATCTCGTCGTCTCCAATCGTTTGGGTAGTGACACCATCACACTGAGCAACCAAACTGTTCACGTCGTGTGGCCCCATCACACGGGCGCCACGTTAAGCCATGTTCCGGTTGGAACGCTCCTTATGGTGCATGAACAAGGGGCAAATACCCTGATGGTTCGAGTATTCTAAGTTTTAGCGGAAAGCTGGCCAGTCCCTAAAAACGGCGCGTACCAGCTGAGATCGGCTGGTACGCGCCGGTGCCGGGTCTGTGGCATCCCACGCATTCGTTTGGCAGCGCTTGTTTTAGGTGTCGGAACCATATTGTTTCCAAAAACGAGTCTTAAACCGGGATCGCGATCGGGACAGAGCCTGGACCCCAAAGTCCCGCTTGCGGTTTCCGTGATAGAAGAATACCGAGTTGTCACGTAGCCGATTTAGTGTAGACGCGTTCGGCTAGCCATCATGCCATCAACCCAAAGGGGTGGAGGGACTGCACCACCCTAGTACTTCTGATATAACACCACATCCCGTCTCGAGTCACACTTAACGGCGCGAATACCGTACGTCGGCCCTTCAATGCATTAACAGGTCCGGTTGAGGAACCCATCAATATACTGGTGTTTGCTTGGAGCCATCACAAAATCCGTTTTGGCATTGCCGCGTCAAGTACTATGTAACAATCCATCACAAATTTCGCATACCCGATAATATATCTGGGTCACCGTAGCCCCATGCTACGCAAGGCATTTGCTGATCAGTTCCGAGTTAACCAGGAAACTTCCGCTAGGGCTACCAGTCTGAGTTTAACGCCTGTGCGACCTTTTCGCGAAATCCCGGTTGGTTTCGCAATCGGCTAACCAGTTGCAACACAATTTTTTCCAAGTAGTTGTCCGCATCTGAGGCTCCGGGTTTCATCCAGGCAAAGATGGTCTCCGCCAATATATCGGAAATAACCGCTTCTCCATGCGGTGAAGTCATAAATTCGTGCAGCCAGCGTTCCATACGCGGTTCGATAATGGCTTCCAGCCGTTGGTCAAAAATTTTCTCTAATTGCCGTGGAAACATTGGGCCACCGTCCTTTCTTCCGTATATAGTGTCATGGAACAGGAGAGTTTCGTCTAGTCTTTATTGGTTTGTCGTCAAGGGTGGAAAATATGATGCCCGAGGTTGATAATAAATTTATGCAGGAGGGGAAGTCGCGTGGAGTTTGATAGCCACAAAACATTAGAGATTCCCATGCACCAGTCGTACACTTACTTAACCGACCCGGCAGTGCTGATTCGCACCATGCCCGGATTAAAGAGTCTGGTAGAAACGGAATCAGGTGTGTATCGGGCGGACGTGGAGTGGGGTGTAGCACCGTTAAAAGCGAGATATCACGGGTCCATTCGTATAGTTGATGCAAATCCTCCAAAATCTTATCGTATGATAATAGCAGGACAAGGACCCAAAGGGGAGGTGACAATAAATTTAGCAGTCACCTTAACAGCGCTAGACCTACAGAGCACCGATGTTCATTTTCAGGGGGAAGGGGAATCTGCCGACGATAGTGAGGGACTTGGGCAACGAGTGATGTCCGGCGTAGCACAAATGGTGGTTAGTCAGTTTTTCTCTTCGTTAGTGAAAGAGGCTAAACGTCGTTAAAGTAATAGAGGTGGGTCATGTCATCAATACGAGAAGCGCAGCAGATTTGGGCGGCTATGGAGCGGGCTGAACAGCGAAAAGTTCGTACCGCCCTATTGACTTTGGTTTCAGTTCGCGGGTCCGCTTACCGTCGTCCCGGGGCAAAAATGATGATGGCCAGTGACGGAGAAATGTATGGGACCCTCAGTGGTGGGTGCTTGGAGGGGGATCTATATCATTATGCGGAAGAAGCCATGGCTTCAATGCGACCCGCGGTGCGACATTATGATTTAACCGAGGACGCGATGTGGGGACTGGGCATTGGATGCAAAGGCACTATTATGGTATGGATTGAACCTGTTGAGGTAAAATCACAGTTTTGGCAACAATATGGTGACCTGGTTGAACAAGACCGCCCCTTTGTAATGGAGGCAAAGCTGCCCTTAGGATTTCGTCGGCTTCATGCGCAGGTGGGCGAAGAAGAATTTTCAGAACTGCCCGAAGAAGTAAGAACATGGCGCAGTGTGACGCGTTATCGCGATGATGTCGTGTATGATGTATTGGTTCCCCCCGAGCGCCTGATAGTGGTAGGGGCTGGACACGATGCCGTACCTTTGGTAGCGTTGGCCAACCAAGCAGGCTTTGAGGTGACGGTATTGGATCCTCGTCCGCATTTCAATACAACTAAAAAATTGCCCCAAGCCACCAGACACTGGGTTCAGCAAGTGGGGGATGTGGATCCTGCTAAGGTGCAAAATGCCTACTGGATCATCATGAATCATCACGAATCCCGGGACCGAGCCGCATTAGACCTGGCGATGAAAAGTCATCCTCAGTATGTGGGCATGCTGGGACCGCATAGCCGAACCTTAGACCTTCTGGGAGCCAAGCCAATTCCAGCATTCCTGCGGTCGCCTGTGGGATTAAGCATTGGGGCGGAAACAGTGGACGAGGTTGCCGTCAGTATTGTGGCTGAATTATTAGCGCACCGCAATGGTAAAAGCGGAGGTCCGCTCAATGGACACCAACGAATCCACGACTGAGCCGGTGGCTGTGGTGTTAGCGGCTGGGTTATCGCAGAGAATGGGCACGCCAAAATCAGCCCTGCCTTGGCGTGATACCACCCTTTTGGGGCATGTAGTGAGGATGACACGTGACGAATTGGGATGGATTACGGTGGTTGTTGTTGGGAACGTAGCGCAAGCACCCGAGGGCGTGATTTCGGTCGTGAACCGGATTCCTGAAGCAGGTATCGCCTCATCCTTGTATCTGGGTTTAGAAGCGGTGTTACAGCGCGGCAAAGGGGAACCCGCTGCCATTTTTCTGGCGGACCAGCCCTTTGTTCGCGCGGAAGACGCTCAAAGAATTTGGCAAAAGTTACGGCATCATCCGGATGCGATTGCAGTGCGCCCGCGGTACAATGGTTCCATAGGTCACCCGGTACTGTTACGGTTAGAACGAGTGTGGAATGATATTTCGCAACTTACCGGGGACACTGGTCTGGGGAAATGGTTAGCGGAACGGCAAGATGTGCTGACCTTTGATGTGTCAGTGGTAGACCGTCCGAGCCCAGCATGGGACCTGGATACCCCTGAGGAGTATATAAAAGCCATTAACGTGAAATGGCAAGGAGACAGTGACGATGATCCCGAACCCATTTGAACAGGCGCCAATTGTTTGGCGACCAACACCGGAGTGGATAGAACAGGCGAATCTGACGCGTTTTATGCGCAAGCATGGCATTGCGTCCTTGGAATCATTGCGCCAACGGGCTACTCAAGATCCCGTGTGGTTTTGGGATTCGGTCATGGAGGACCTGTCGTGGCCATTTACAGTGCCTTATCACGCAACACTGGACCTGTCAGACGGCATCGCCTGGCCGCGATTTTTTGTCGGCGGCCAAACTAACCTCGCCATGGCAGCTGTGGACCGACATGCAGTAGGAGCTATGGCAGATAAGGTGGCGGTGATTTCCCATCCCGAGTTGGGTGCGGTTAAAATGTTGACCTATCGACAATTATATGATCAAGCTAACCAATTGGCAGCGCAGTTAATCAAAATAGGGGTGGGACTAGGGGATGTCGTAGGCGTCTACCTACCGATGACGGGCGAAGCCGTGGTCGCCATGCTCGCTATCGCTAAGGTGGGGGCCATATTTCTTCCGATTTTTTCCGGGTATGGTGCTGATGCTTTACGAATACGCTTGGAAGATGCGAATGCTAAAGTGTTGATTTGTGCTGATGGGATGACGCGTAGGGGCAAGTCACTGCCGATGAAGGCCATTGCGGATCAAGCAGTGAGTGAACTGAGTGGGCAAATCGAACACATGATTGTGGTACAAAAAACGCATCAAGAAGTTCCTTGGGCACCGTCGCGCGACCTTTGGTGGCACAATTTGGTTGGCGGCGAATTGGTCCCGGACCAAACTCGGATCGTAGACTCGGAAACCCCTTTAATGGTGATTTACACTTCGGGAACTACGGGAAAGCCTAAGGGAGCGGTGCATACCCACACAGGGTTTCCCGTGAAATGCACCCAAGATTTGCAACACAGTTTTGATTTTAAAGCATCGGACATCCTTTTTTGGTTTACCGACATGGGATGGATGATGGGGCCTTTCATGGTTTATGGAGGGCTAATTACCGGCGCAACCATCGTACTTTACGACGGAACTCCAGATTGGCCAGACCCCCAAGTGCTTTGGCGCCTGTTGGACGAGCATCGGGTTACGGTCTTTGGTATTTCTCCTACGGTAATTCGTGCTCTTATGGTTTATGGTACCGAGCCGCTAGCGCCATATACCTTCGACTCTTTGAGAATTTTGGGATCGTCTGGTGAACCTTGGAACCCCGACCCCTGGGATTGGTTTTTTACCCATGTGGGACACCAACGCTGCCCAATTGTCAATTATAGCGGTGGGACCGAGATTTCCGGCGGAATTTTAGCAGCATCGGCCGTGGAGGCGCAAAAACCTTGCGCCTTTTCCGGGCCCATCCCGGGTATGGCTGCAGTGGTGTTGGACGACCAGGGGAATTCGGTAACTCGACGAGTGGGGGAGTTGGCGATAACGGTTCCTTGGCCCGGAATGACACGAGGATTTCTCCATGACCGAGAAAGATATTTAGATAGCTACTGGCGTCGCTTCCCTGGGGTATGGGTTCATGGCGACTTTGCTTATATTGATGCAGAGGGGTTTTGGTACATCCTGGGGCGCAGCGATGATACCATGAAGCTAGCAGGAAAGCGCGTCGGGCCGGCGGAAATTGAATCGATTTTGGTAAGCCACCCGCAGGTTGCCGAGGCGGCCGCCATCGGAGTGCCGCATCCGGTTAAAGGAGAAGCGCTGGTATGCTTCGTGGTTCTCCTCGATCCGAAACCGCCGGCCGAAGAGCTGGTGCATTTGGTAGAGTCCAGCATGGGCAAGGCTCTAAAGCCGTCAAAAATCATCGTGGTGGACGAATTGCCCAAGACGCGAAACGGTAAAATAGTGCGTCGCGCGATCAAAGCACGCTACCTAGGTCAGCCGCTCGGAGACATCAGTGCGATAGAAAATCTTGCAGCATTAGAATCGATTCATATGGAGATGTCTAGGGACAGTTAAGGGCTGTTGGAAAAGAAAAAACTTTGGGTTCAAGGGAGTCTAATTAATGAAGGCACCTAACGGGTTAGTATATTATCGTCAAGGGAAAGGCGAAGAGACCATCTTAATGCATCCAAGTTTAGGGATCGGCAGGTTTCTGTTTCATCGCGTATCGCCTTTTTTGACACCGATGTACTCGGTAGTGACCTGGGACCCGCGAGGTGTTGGTGATCGCCGAGAATTGGAACCGAGTTTAAGCGGCTGGATCGATGATGTGTTGACTTTGCTGGAATTGACACCAGGTCCGGTGCATTTGCTGGGGGTCTCGTTAGGCACCTGGGTTATGGGTCGGGTAGCTGTGCTGGCATCTGATCGGATTACCAGTCTTACATTAATCGGCAGCAGCCTGGGATTTGTTAATGGAGAGCAGGCGGTTGGGGAACGGCGGCTGCAACTAGAACGTGAAAGTATGGCTGATTTCGGCAAACGATATGCTGAGACCACGCTTATGCCAGGTACCCAACCGGAGATAAAAGAAAATTTGGCTCTGGAGTTGGCCATCGTCGATCAAGCCAGTTACCTTAAAGCCATGGAAGCTATTTATACAGTGAGCAATCAAGAAGTATTCAGCCAAATTGGGCGTCCAAGTTTGATTTTAGTGGGCCAAAGGGATGAGCGTACACCGCCAGACATGGCGGATGCGGTAGCTGAGGTCATTCATACGCCATTCATTCGCATTGTTCCTCGGGCCGGCCATCTAGCAGTCTTAGATCAACCCAGCCGCGTGGCTGATTATGTGGCGGCATTTTGCAAAGCCCGACGATTGCCCCCCGATTATTAGCAGGTCTAGTTACTGCGCAGGCGGTGTTTCGAGCCGGAATACGGTACAATAAGGAGGGACTTGCGACGGAAAGGGGGCGGGTATGATGAATTTTGATGATCGGCGGCGATATCGCCGACTTAAAATTCTGACGACCGTGGGCCCCACCGTATTTGTAGCGGTTGCTGAAACTTTTCGTTTTTACTATTTGCGTTTGGTATTGCCTCCTGCCACCGTCAGTTTGGTCGCGGTAGCGGTCACTCTAGTCGGGGCTGCAGCGTTTTCCACCTATGTGTTTGATGTAGTAGAGAAAATGGAGAATGAACGTCAAGAATATAAAGATGCGATGTTAGCATTACAGGAACGTGAACGGTTGGCGCGAGAAATGCATGATGGCCTTGCGCAAAACCTGGCGGCGATTAATTTGAATGTCCATCGCGCCAAGAAATTATTGGAAGCTGAAGATTTTTCGGAACTAGGCGAAGAATTAGGGCATATTCAGGCGGCAGTGAACTTGTCCTATACCGAAGTGAGACAGTCGCTTTATGATTTAAAGGCATCTCAATCATTGCAGCAAGGATTTTGGAAGACACTTCGCAAGCAGGCGGTGGATTTTGAACGCAGCACAGGAGTTCCGGTGGTGCTAGAACCTTTGCCTGAGGAGCGGGAACCGTGGACCGATGCGGCAGCAGTGCAAATTCTTCGGATTGTTCAAGAGTCTTTGGCCAATGTGCGAAAACACGCGGGAGCGCGAATGGTGACGGTGCGAGCGACTCGCGAGGATAATCAGGTGAAAATCAGCATCATTGATGACGGGAAAGGCTTTGTACCGATCCCTGCTGGGGAAGTGGGACACCATTTTGGCCTGAGTATCATGGAGGAACGCGCAGAGTCAGTAGGCGGGCATGTTGCGGTCCACTCACAGCCAGGTGTAGGGACCACAGTGACGATCACTTTAGCCCTGGATGGGCAACGAGGAGGAGACAACGTTGGAAAAAGCAAGACTTATGTTGGTGGATGATCATGCGCTATTTCGCTCCGGTTTGGCGGCCTTATTGTCCAGTCAAGACGAGATGGAAGTCGTTGCGCAAGCTGACAACGGTTTGGACGCAGTGAAACTTGCCGAAGAAGTGATGCCCGACCTTATTTTAATGGATATTAATATGCCGGGCAGTGATGGACTGGAGGCGACCCGAATTATTAAAGATCGGATGCCTTACGTCAAGATTGTAATGCTCACGGCTAGCGACGAGAACGATTTGCTTTTTGAGGCGGTGAAGGCAGGGGCTCAGGGTTATTTGCTCAAACACTTGGATCCAGAACAGTTTTTAGCAGAGCTGTCGGCCCAAGTTCGGGGGGAAGCCTCAATTTCAGGAGATGTGGCGATAAAAATCATCCGGGCGTTTTCGGCCCATGACGTGGAGCGTCAGCAAACGCAGCTGACTGCCCGGGAATTGGAAGTATTGAAACTAGTAGGAGAAGGATTTTCCAATCGTGACATCGCCTCGCGTCTATTCATTTCGGAAAACACGGTAAAAAATCATCTGAGAAATATTTTGCAAAAACTGCATTTTGAAAATCGAGTCCAGGCTGCGGCGTATGCCATCCGCCGAGGACTGGTGGAGCCTCATTAAATCCATGGCCGATCGCGAAATGAGTTTGACCGAACATTTAAGCGAGCTGCGCAATCGCTTATTTGTCATGATTGGAACCGTAGCGGTGCTTTTCATGGGTGGGTTTTTCTTTGTCCGGCCGGTGCTTAATTGGATTGTTCATAATACACCAGTTCACCACGTAATCGTGATCGGCGTCACCGAAGCGTTCTTTGCCTTGGTCGAAATAGATTTTGTTCTGTCATTGATTGTTGCGTCACCATTAATTTTATATGAAATTGCCGCGTTTGTACTGCCGGGGTTGACCCGGCTGGAACGCCGAGTCTTGATGGTGGTTGCGGGGCCGGGGCTGATTTTATTTGTGCTGGGGACGGCGGCTGGGTACTTCTGGGTGGTGCCTTTGGTCTTAAAGGTGATGTTGAGCTTCACTGATTCCACGGTAGAACCACTGTGGCGTCTAGGCAGCTTACTTAGTTTTATCATTGATTTGTCGATCCCGTTTGGCATTTTAGCGGAGTTTCCGCTGGTGGCGGGCGTGTTGGCCCGGCTAGGCATTTTAAATCCTGATATATTTCGACGCTATCGCCGGTATGCGGTATTTGTAGTCTTTCTGATTTCTGCCATTATCGCGCCGCCGGAGGCATCAGCTATGTTGCTCATGGCAATACCCATTTACCTCATGTACGAATTGTCTGCGCTTGTAGCGCGAATGTTTTACAGAGCCCCGTACGTTGAGAAAAACTACCCGGTCGCGCCCACCGAAGACGAGCCTTAGATGACGCTAGATCAAGTGCCTCGGGGAATTCGGGTAAGGATCATCGGCATTGCCAATATTGAACGGAAGTTAGAAGCTACCAGGCTAGGGTTGGGCCCGGGGGCATGGGTACTGGTGACTCGAATTGTTCCTAAGGGGCCAATCATCGTTCGCACTGAGGCAGGGCAAATTGCTTTAGGTCGGCAATTGGCGCGGGATATCACGGTATCTGCTGTTTCTGTAGAACAATAGTTGCACTTGTCAAGTAAATGGCGAGTTGCTATACTGGCGACGAGTATGTGGCGATAGAGGAGGATTCGGCAGTGACAGTTAATCATCTGCTATTTATTGTTATCTTAGTATTTGCAGTCTTGTGGTTTGGCCTCCTGGTCGAGGAAAAATTGCGATATGTCGGAGTGGGACAGCCCCAAGATCGTAGCAATCATGCTGGTGCACGGTGGCGCGGGGTGCTCGTGTATGTGTTTGGTCAAAAACGTCTCTTCAAAGATCGCTATTCTGGGCCCATGCACTTTTTTATCTTCTGGGGATTTATCATCTTATCTATTGGTACCCTCACTTTTTTGATTAAGGGGGTATTTCCTGGCTTTGTCAGTTTTGGCGGACCTTTGGCCGTTGCTGTCAATACTCTGTCCGATATCATGGGGGTGCTGGTATTAATTGCACTGGCTATGGCTGCGTACAAGCGGTATGTCATGCGACCCAAGCGGCTGGTGCGCAACGTCGATGCCGCGCTGGTCCTCGCATTGATTGCCATCGTGGTGTTGTCCGACATGGCGATTGAGAGTTTTACCCTCGCGGTACATCCCCATGCTCCGTATGCTCTCATCGGGACTCCTTTAGGACAATGGTTGCGAACGTTTGGCCCTCAGGTGGATCGTGTTGGGCTTTTGATTTCCGATTGGATCAAGTTAGTGGCCTTGTTGGGTTTTTTGGTCTATCTTCCCTATTCTAAGCATTTTCACCTGGCTATTGCTCCTTTTAATATTTATCATCGTAATTTAGACCCTTTAGGGCATTTGCCCGCATTGAACTTTGAGGATGATACCGTCGAGAGTTACGGGGTGGGGCAGGTGACCGATATGACCTGGGCGGACCTTCTCGACGCCTATGCATGTGTGCAGTGTGGCCGTTGCACCGCGGAGTGTCCAGCCAATGCCACGGGCAAGACACTGTCACCCAAAGAAATCATGGTGGACTTGCGTCATCAGTTAGAGCGCGTAGGCCCAGTTCTGCTTAAGGATCCGAAGGTGCGGAATCGTGCGGAGCAGGAACTGCTCGAAATTCCCATGGCGGGTGGAATCACCGCCAGTGACGATCTTTGGGCTTGCACCACTTGTGGAGCTTGTGTCGAAGCATGTCCGGTGTTTAACGAACATGTGGTCAAGATTGTAGGAATGCGGCGGCATTTAGTCCTAACTCAAGGCGAAATCCCGCAGGCTGCGCAAAATCATTTTAAGAACGTAGAAAACACTGGAAATCCTTGGGGTCTGGGGCTCGACGCGCGACAAAAATTTGCCACGGATATGGGGATTAAAGACGTTTCCCGGGGGGATCATCCTGAGGTTTTGTACTGGATGGGGTGTGCGGCCACTTATGATGATCGGGCGCGAAAAGTAGCGGAATCTACGGTTCGCTTGATAAAAGAAGCCGGCATCGATGTGGGTGTGTTAGGGGCATTAGAAAAATGCACCGGCGACTCGGCGCGGCGCATGGGCAACGAATACCTGTTTCAAAACTTGGCTCAAGAAAATGTGGAGACCTTGAATCAGGCTGCGGTTAACACCATCGTGGTGACGTGCCCCCATTGTTTCAACACCCTGAAAAATGAATATGGAGATTTTGGCGGAGCCTATGAGGTGGTGCACCACGCAGAATTTTTATTGCGGTTGGTCCAATCCGGACAATTGAAACCAAATAAGGAAAATCCAGTGACTCTAACGTATCACGACTCCTGCTATTTAGGACGTTACAACGATATTTTTGACGCTCCCCGCGAGGTTTTGCAGGCAGTACCGGGCATTCACCTGGTTGAAATGGAGAAATCGCGGGAAAAAAGTTTCTGTTGTGGCGCCGGAGGCGGCCGGATGTGGATGGAAGAGACAGTTGGCCAACGGATTAATCAAAACCGAACCCAACAAGCTCTGGCAACAGGGGCTACCACGGTCGCTACTGCCTGTCCGTTTTGTTTGACGATGATGCGGGATGGAGTGCAGTCGTTGGGAGAAGACGAGCATATTGTGGTGAAAGATTTTGCGGAAATTCTCGCGGATTCTGTTCTGCCGATGGTCAGCGCTCAGCAATCCTAAGAATAATGCCGGAGATCTTCAAGCGTCTCCGGCATTTTTGCGCCCCGGGGGATGTTAGCGGCCAATGGCTCTCCACCATAAACCGCGCATATCAGCCAGAGAGCCTGGACCCATAGCGGCTGCCATAAACAGGGAGGCGCCGACCAGTCGCCAGCATGATGATAGGACCATGGTACCGTTCATATGGAGCCATCCTAGGCACCATATTCCGAATTCGGGTGCCATAAAAGCTATGGCACCCAACACGACGTTATATGCGGCAATATAGTGGGGGCGGTGGATTTTGGGGATTTGTTTTAGTAGTTGGGTGAACAACAATAGGTTAATTCCGCTCAAAAATATGCCGCTTTCCAAGCTAATGATGGTGAGGTACCAAAGATTGGTGCTTAAGACTGTTAACCAGGGAACGGTCGCAACGCCAGCGGATGCAAATGCCAGCGTACTCATGCCGCCCTTTTTGTCAGACAAGCGTCCCCACCAGCGGAAAGTGATAATTTGGCCGAGTTGAGATGCCACGGTAAAGAGTCCTAGCCAGAGCCCTGTAGCGCCAGCTTCTTTGATTTGAAAGATGTTAAACAATGGCCAAGACAACTGCCATCCGAAATTGAAAAATGCGGCAATTAGTGTGTATCGCACAAACTGACTGTTATGAAGGATCGTGGCCCAGCGAATCGGCCCCCATGGGAGGGTGGGACCGGACTTAATCTGTGGCTCCCGATGCCGCGCTAGATAGAACACCTCAACGGCACCAAATCCAGCGGCCGCCATAAAGAACGTTTGATACGGCCAAATGCATCGAGGATTAAAGAGTTGAAGAATACCCCCGGTAATTGCGGTGGCCACTAAGCCGATAACCGTGACCACCAAATTACGTTGGCTGAAAAAACTTGATCGCAGACTCTGAGGTATTAACTGGGCTATTAAAGCTTGCCATCCCAAGTTTCCCAGACTTTGCGGGAAACTACCCAAGGCTACCGTATCTAACGTCAGTGAGGATGCCCACCTGAGACCCACCCAGGGAATGATGCCGAGGACCAAATAGGAGACGCGCGTGACGAGAATCATGGCAAAGGTAAATGGCTTGAACCGTGACAGCCGGGGGATGACAAATACCCCGACGATGCTAGCCACCATGCTAACGACGGCGGGCAACGAGTTCAACAACGCAATTTGCTGATTGGAAGCATGCAGCGCATCCAATAGATACAGAGGGACAAATGTCCCAATGATACCCATCGAAACCATCGAAAATCCACCATTTAAGATGGAGACTCGAATATTATGCCGAAGATTTCCCCGCGTTTGATGTTCGATGGACACCTGACAACTGGCCTTCTCTCAACCCAAATCCCTGCATAGATGCAATTATAGGTGCTGGGACGACTTCATGCCACGGGGAAGAATAGTAAAACGGCAGTTTTGATAAAATTCTTCTTTACCTATTGTGAGGTCTGACAATGAGCCCCAGCTGACGCGGTCTTAGGTGCTGTTCCCACGTTAACTTATCCCGTTAGTAAGGATATTTAAGGTCTTGAATCACCTTCTCGGGCATATTGTACCGAGGGAGGAGGACAGGCATGGCGTCGCGCTTAATTGTCTTAGCAGGCAATCCGAATGTTGGGAAATCTCGCTTATTTTCACGATTAACGGGTCATTACACCGAAATATCGAATTTTCCTGGAACCACGGTCGAGGTACAAAGCGCGCCATTTATGGATGGACAGTTAGTGGATAGCCCTGGAGTGTATGGGCTTGGACGATTTTCTCAAGACGAATCGGTTGCCTTGGATGCCATTTTAAAAGCGGATGTTGTCATCAACGTGGTGGATGCCACTCATTTGCCCCGCGACCTGTTTTTGACGCTTCAACTCGTGGATTTGGGCAAACCGCTTTGTCTGGTGCTCAATATGATGGATGCACTGGATGGCATGGGTGCTAAAATCGATGTTCAGGAGTTGGCTCGTCAGCTAAAGATACCGGTAGTGCCAATCTCAGCCAAAACGGGGCAGAATATTGATGCAGTTCGCAACGTGCTGCGCGCGGCTATTGCTGTGCCTGACTTGCGCGACGAGTGGGGATCCGTGCCTGGCGTTGTCGACCGGACAGACGCTTTGCTGTTTTTTGAAGAAGATCCGGATGTGATGAAACGGATCGGCAGCACGCCGCCCGCCGGATCCCGTGAGCGTGTTTATTTAGAGCGGCGTGCTACTGCAGATCGCCTGGGGCGTACCGTGTGGAGGCCTCCCACATCCGACAACCGCTGGCAGCAAAAGCTAGATGACATCGTTCTCCATCCTCTCATGGGATTCGTGGTCGTGGGGTTGCTGTTAATCCTGTTGTATTACGGGATGGGAGTGGTGGTGGCTGGGGTGGTGGTCAGTGCCGGAGAGTCTTTCCTGAAGTCGGCAGTGGTTCAGCCATTAGGAGCTATCAGCGCACCGTGGTTGGGTTCTTCCACTTTGGGCTATCGCCTGTTGTTCGGACAATATGGAATGATTCGTTCCGGGTTGGTCGCAGTGGCGGGGCTTCTGCTGCCTTTGGTGACAGCGTTTAATATGATGCTGGCATTATTGGAAAGTACCGGATATTTGCCCCGTCTAGCGGTATTATTGGACCGCTTTTTTATAAATTTGGGACTTAATGGCCGTGCAGTGATTCCGGTAGTATTGGGCTTTGGCTGTGTGACTATGGCCACCCTCAGCACACGCGTCTTGGCTACACCGCGGGAACGTTCAATTGTGACGACACTTTTAGCCTGGACCATACCGTGTTCAGCTCAAATGGGGGTTGTGGTGGGATTGATGAGTGGTTTGGGTCCCCTATATGCCGTCTCCTATGCTGCCATCATTTTAGGATTGTTTGTGGCGGTTGGCACCATCATGGACTGGACTCTGCCGGGAGAGGCGACCCCACTGTTTTTGGACATGCCAGCTTGGTCTTGGCCATCTATATCCGACATTTTTGTCAAGACCGAAGGGCAGGTCCGGGAATTTTTGCGGGAAGCTACGCCACTGTTTTTACTAGGCACTGGATTGATTGAATTAGCCCACATAGTTGGAATGCTGGAACGCGTCACTCATGCATTGACGCCAGTGTTTCAAAACTGGTTGGGACTACCGCGTCAAGCTACGGCAGCGTTTGTGTTGGGATTTATTCGACGTGATTTTGGAGTGGCTGAGTTTTTTCAATTTCACTTAACCCCTCATCAAATTCTTACGGGTTCGGTTACCCTAACCTTGTTTGTGCCGTGCATAGCGTCTACGCTAGTGATTTTGAAGGAACGTGGAATGCTGGCAGGCACGGTTATTTGGGGTGGATCGATAGCGATTGCCCTGCTCTGCGGGATTGGCGTCGCACATTTGTGGCCCATTTGATAAGGGTACGCATAACATATAGGGAATGTCGATAAACCTTGGGGAGTCGGGACGATGGATCTGGAGCCGCGTTGCCCGCGCTGCAATTTAGTGGTGCGTATTCCTTTAGGGAAATGCCCACGCTGTCAGGAACCGTTGCCTCTCACCTTATGGTATCATTGCCGCCATTGCCGTTGGGAGACGTCATGCCGCCCTGATGCGTTATTGTTCCAGCCTAACCGCTAGAGTATAATTTGGCCGAGGTGGTCATGGGTGCGGTGGCAATCGGGGCGAGTGGCAGTGGCGTTCGCAGCGCTGGTTCTAGGGGTTATGATTGCTCTGCAATTCCGGTTGCAACGAATTGTGCCGCCTTCGACAGCCACCGATCAATTGCTGACCCTATTGAAGAGCTCTGATCAAAAGAAGGCGCAATTGGTTGCCGAAGTAGCACATCTCAATATGTTGCTAGATCAAAAACTTACCCAAGTGGCTGCTGCCCGTCGTTTATCGGTCCAATTGATTCAAGATGAAATGCTGGCCGGCACCATCCCCGTAAAAGGCCCCGGGATAACCGTGGTGTGGGGGAATGGACAGGCACCCAGTGGATATCAACTGACCGATATCGATTTGCTGTTAATGGTTAACGAGTTAAGGGCAGCGGGCGCTGAAGCCATTGCCATAAACGGGCAACGGATTACCGCTCAAACCGAAATTCGCTCAGCGGCCAACTATATATTGATTAATGGTAGTCAGCAGGGAGCGCCTTTTACTATCCAAGCTATTGGTAACCCCGCCACCCTAAGCGGCGCTTTAACATTGCCAGGAGGGTTGTTTGACCAGTCCCAGCAAGAAGGGCGCTCCATGAGTATTTCACCGATAAAGGTGGAACTTGTTCCTGCAGGGCCTCCGTTATTGGTAAATTACACCCATCCCGCAACACCGTAGTCGTTCTAGTTGGAATATTAACGGTATTCGATCTAGGCGGGTAAATGGGCTATCAGGAAGTTGTTGTGTCATGATATAGGCAGGTCGAGGTATTAGCCGGGGATAGCCAGGGAAAGACCAGTATAGAGTCGACATCTGTCCGCTACAACATGTTGGTTTGGCTGTAAAGACATAGAAGATGATCTCTTCCTGGTGACACCCTTGAACACCTGGTGATTTTGTAGACAGGGATCTCAACAACAGAAGGGAAGAGGGAGGACTATGGCTTTCGCAGGCGAGACCATCACATATCGGAACGGGAAAATTTCAGTGCCCGATCATCCTATTATTCCATTTATTGAGGGGGATGGCATTGGTCCGGATATTTGGCGTGCCACACAAAGGGTGGTGGATGCCGCTGCCCAAAAGGCCTATCAGGGGCAGCGCGGCATTGTTTGGAAGGAAGTCTTGGCAGGGGAAAAGGCTTACCACGAAACCCAATCTTGGCTGCCGCAGGAGACTTTGGAGGCTTTCACCCAGTACAAAGTGGGTATCAAAGGACCTTTGACGACTCCGGTAGGAGGGGGAATTCGCAGCCTGAATGTAACCATCCGCCAAGAACTAGACCTTTATGCTTGTGTGCGGCCGGTACGATATATTTCTGGGGTGCCATCCCCGATGCGGGAACCGCAAAAGGTCGACATGGTAATTTTTCGGGAAAATACGGAAGACGTTTATGCTGGTATTGAGTGGCCATCAGGGTCCGATGAGGCGGTAAAACTCATTGAATTTATTAACCACAATACCAATAAACATATTGATCTTTCCGCTGGAATCGGCATTAAGCCAATGACCAAGGCTGGGAGCGAACGTTTAATCCGGCGTGCCATTCAATACGCGGTGGACAACCATCGGCGTTCGGTTACGTTGATGCATAAGGGCAACATCATGAAGTTTACCGAGGGAGCGTTTCGCGACTGGGGCTACGAACTAGCGGCCCGTGAATTTCACGACCAAGTAGTCTCGGAAAATGAAGTGTATCAGAACTATGGAGGAAAGATGCCTCCAGGCAAAATTTTGCTCAAAGATCGGATTGCCGACATCACTTTTCAGCAGGTGCTGTTGCGTCCCGATGAGTACGACGTTATTGCAACGCCGAATTTGAACGGGGATTTCTTGTCCGATGCTCTGGCTGCCCAAGTTGGAGGAGTAGGCATGGCACCGGGCAACAACATGTCGGATGATGTAGCGGTATTTGAAGCCACACACGGTACCGCGCCTAAATATTCCAATTTGGACAAAGTCAACCCAGGGTCGCTGATCTTGTCGGCCATTATGATGCTGGAGCATCTAGGATGGCAAGAAGCCGCCGATGTGGCACGAAATTCCCTAGAAGCCACCATCGGTGACAAGATTGTAACGTATGACTTAGCACGCTTAATGTCGGGAGCTACCGAAGTCAAGACTTCTCAATTTGCTACGGCGATGATTGAGCGGATGTAAAACGAAAGGATGAAGACGATGTTTACACGGCACAAGATTACGGTGATTGGAGCTGGGGCCACGGGAGCGACCACGGCTCACCTGTTAGCGTTGAAAGAATTGGGCGACATTGTTCTAGTCGATGTGGCCGAAGGGATACCTCAGGGAAAAGCTTTGGACATGTGGGAATCCTGCCCCATTGAAGCGCTGTCTATCAAAGTGGTTGGCAGCAATGACTATGAACCCACTGCCAATTCGGATATTTTGGTGGTCACGGCGGGAATGCCTAGAAAACCTGGGATGAGCCGTGACGATTTGCTGAAGGTGAATGCCGATATTGTCTATCAAGTGGTGGAAAAGGCTGCAAAGCTGTCCCCAGACTCGGTCATCGTCGTGTTGACTAATCCCGCCGACGTGATGGCCTACGTGGCGCAAAAAGCTAGCGGGTTTCCCCACCACCGGGTGATTGGCCAAGCAGGGGTGCTGGATTCTGCACGATTCCGAACGTTTTTAGCTGATGCGCTTAATGTATCTCCCAGAGATGTGACAGCATTTGTTATGGGCGGACACGGCGATGACATGGTGCCGTTAGTGCGTTACTCGTACGTTGGAGGCATTCCTGTGGAGAAATTGTTGCCTAAAGAAACTCTGGATGCCATCGTGCAGCGGACACGCACCGGAGGCGGAGAAGTGTTGGGGTTAATGAAACAGTCCGCTTTTTATGCCCCCGGATCCTCTTTGGCGGAAATGGTCAAGGCAGTGTTGAATGACGAGCGTCGGGTCATTCCGGCCATTTGTTATTTGAACGGCGAGTATGGAGAAACTGATATTTATGTCGGGGTACCCTCGATCCTAGGCGGTCGAGGCGTGGAAAAGGTGTTAGAGATTGACTTTTCGGGTGATGAGGCGGAACAATTCAAGAAGTCGGTTGCTTCGGTTCGCAAGCCCTTGTCCATATTGCAGTACTAAACGGACGAACTGAAGTCGTTTTTCATGGGGAGGACAGAACCGATGCAGAGTCGCGAACGTGTCTTAAAGTATCACGAAGAGCGTCGCGGCACGATTCAGGTGGTTAGCAACGTCTCTGTAGGCAACCCAGGCGCCTTATCGCTAGCGTATGCACCACGGGTTGCCGAACCATGTGTGGGGATTGGAAATGATCCCAACTTGGTGAACCGTTACATCAATCGAGCCAATACGGTCGCGATTGTAACTGACGGCACAGCAGTTCTTGGTCTCGGAGACATTGCTCCTATAGCAGTCAATGCCATTCTGTTCGAAATATTCGGTGGTGTAGATGCGTTTCCTATCTGGTTGGATATCAAAGATCTCGACAAGATGGCAGAAACAGTGAGGCTGTTGCAGCCGTCGTTTGGCGGAGTTAACTTAGAGGATGTAACGGTTGCGCACGCCTTCGGGATCGAGGAAAGTCTGCGTCGGATCCTGTTGGTTCCCGTGTTTAACGATGATCAGCACGGCACCGCGGTGGTGATTGGTGTTGCACTCACCAATGCACTGCGGATCACCGGAAGAAAGATTCACGAGGTGCGAATCGTTTTCAACGGTGCGGGGACTGCGGTGATTTCTGTAGCCCAGCATCTTTTGGCCGTTGGGGGACAAGACATTGGTTTAGTGGACCGTCGAGGGCTTATCTATCAGAGGCGCGTCGGAATCTCTAGTCCGTTTAAAGGTTCCATTGCTCAGGTTAGCAATTGGGAGCGCCGGGTCGGGGACCTGGAACAGGCACTCTTAGGGGGCGGTGTATTTATTGAACTATCAGCCGCCGATGCCTTGACCCTGAACATGATGAAAGGGATGAATCCTCAATCCATTGTGTTTGCTTTAGCTAAGTCGGTTTCTGAAAGTTGGTCGGTACTAGCTCTGGAGGCTGGGGCTCAGGTAGCGGGGACGGGTCGCTGTAACGTTTCCAGTCCAATTCATAACGTTCTCGGATTCCCAGGGATTTTCCGCAGGGCCTTGGACGCGGGGGAACGCGAGATTAACTTGCAAATGCGGCTGGCTGCTTTCCAAGCATCGGCGCCCCTGATCTCCGAGTCGGAGATGAGAGATGATTACATTATCCCCCAACCTATGGATCGCCCTGCGGCACCGGAGGTAGCGGCTCTAGCCGCGTTGGAGCCCGGAGGTGCCACACGGAATATCTCTGCTAAGTGGGATATTGCTTACTGTCGCCACTTGGTTAATGAGGTTTTGGGTATGAACGAAAGATTCTCGAAGAGGAGGATGGCGTTTGAAGCAGTATGAGTATTTAGCAAAACAAACGTTGGGGAGTTACGGGATTCCCATTCCGCCGGGTAAGGTGGTTGACAACCCCGAGCAAGCCCGCAAGGCAGTTGAGGAAATTGGGCCAGCAGCGCTTAAGGCGCAAGTGCTAGTAGGAGGGCGCGGCAAAGCAGGAGGAATTCGATTTGCCTCGACCCCTAGCGAAGCGGCTCAACTCACCCAACAAATGATTGGGATGGATCTTAAGGGGTACACGGTGGAGCGATTATACGCGGAAGCCAAACTGGATATTGATCAAGAACTCTACATTTCCGTCACTACTGACCGGAACACTAAAGAGCCACTGGTGATGGCTTCCCGCGCCGGGGGCATAGAGATTGAGGATGTGTCCGACGACCAAATTGTGCGCCGTTATGTCGACCCTCGAGTCGGCGTGGAGCCCTACTTCGGTCGCGAAATGGCCTCCGCACTCGGTTTGAACGGTACTATCTTTAAAGAATTTGCTGACTTAGTAGTGAAATTGTATCGGATTTATCAGGAAAAGGACGCGGAACTAGTAGAAATTAATCCACTAACCGTGGTTCATGGCCATTTGGTGGCAGCAGATGCGCGCCTTAACATTGATGATAGCGCGTTGTTCCGTCATCCGGAGGTGCAGCGAATTGAGGAAGGTTCTGAATTGGAGCGCAAGGTCCACGAGATTGGGTTGGCGTATGTCGAGTTGGACGGTGACATTGCTGTAATGGCCAATGGAGCCGGGATGGCTATGGCAACATTGGATGCCATCCAATATTTTGGCGGAAGGCCAGCAAATTTTTTGGACGCTGGGGGCGGTGCCTCGGTGGAACCCACGGCGCAAGCCTTAGGGGTGTTGGTATCGATGCACCCCAAGGTTATTTTTGTCAATATTTTTGGGGGAATTACCCGATGCGATGATGTGGCGCGAGCCATTTTGCAAGTAAAGCAAACGGTAGGGATCCCCGTGCCTTTGGTGGTCCGTTTGGTTGGTACCAACGAGACCGAAGGGGTAAAATTGTTGGCTGACGCAGGAATCGCCGCCTATTCGGAAATGGCGGAGGCTGCCGAACAGGCAGTGAAATTGGCGGGGGAGGGACGTTAACATGGCCATTTTGTTGACAAGCCAATCCCGTGTCATCGTACAGGGGATGACAGGTAATCAGGGGCGTTTTCATAGCGGACAAATGGTAGCTTACGGGACCCATGTTGTTGGAGGGGTATCGCCGGGCAAGGGCGGACAGACTGTGGATGGGGTGCCGGTTTTTGACACGGTGCGCGAAGCAGTCGCGTTGACGCAGGCAGACGCTTCGATTGTATTTGTGCCTGCTCCATTTGCCAAAGACGCAGCGTTTGAGGCTATGGAGAATGGGATCCGATTGCTGGTGATGATTCCAGAGCATATCCCCGTTCAAGACGCCATTGCCATCGTCACCCGAGCTCGTGACCTTGGGGCGGTGGTAATTGGGCCGAACACTTTTGGGATAATTTCTCCCGGTCAGAATACCAAAATGGGAATTATGCCGAATCACATATATAAACCGGGACCGGTAGGAGTGGTCGCCCGTTCCGGTACCTTAAGCTACGAGATTGCTTTCAGCCTTACCAATGCGGGATTGGGACAAACGACCGTGGTAGGTATGGGGGGCGACCCTGTTGTAGGGCAGACTTTTGTTTCTGTGCTCGAAGAATTTAAGACGGACCGCGACACCCAGGCCATTGTTATGGTGGGAGAGATTGGCGGTAGTGCGGAAGAGGAGGCGGCAGAACACATTAAGTCATTAGGCAAACCGGTGGTTGCTTATTTGGCAGGACGAGCGGCACCTCCAGGAAAGCGCATGGGACACGCCGGAGCGATTATTGAACGAGGACGGGGTACACTGGAAAGCAAAGAAAAAGCGCTTACCGCTGCCGGGGCACAGGTCGTAACGATGCCTTGGCAAGTGGCTGAAGCCGTTTCCAAGGTGCTGCGCTAGGGCAAATCAGCTTGGCCAAGACTATGCAGTTACAGATCGGCACCGCCGGTTAATGGCGGTGCCGCCATTATAAACGGCTGCGGTAGCCGGTAACTTTTTTTCGTATCAAGGCAACGATCTCCTCCCATTCTTGTGGTGGCAAAAGAGTCTGCGCCTCAAGCCACTCATCCCAAGACAAGCCATAGGGTCGCAAGGTTTCTTGCAGATGGGTAGGGCCGTAGCCAGCAAGTTGAAGCAAAAAGTCCGGATCGGCCCTAAGGGCTTGGGCCAGGCTAACAATTTGTTCACGGTTGGGTGCCGGACGTTCGCCTCGTTCGATCCTTGACAAATAGGATGCGCTAATGCCGGTAAGCCTGTGAATGTCATGAAGTGTGAGTGAAAGGTAGCGTCGGCGATTTCTGATGTAATCTCCAAACACGCCGATCCCCCCCGACAAATCCGAATGCGTTCTCTTCGCCATGGTATCGAAGATATTGCCTGGAGGCAATAGACGGTCTGACAACAATCGTCACTTTATAGCAGAGGATTTGTAAAAATATGTACAGCGCAGCCTTGAAAGAAAATTCTCCGGTCTTGTCCACAAATTGTAATTTGCCAAGCTGGCAATAAATACGATATTATTTTGCCAAACCGGCAAAGAGGGAATGAATGCAATGCCCATATTGAGAGTCAATGTTCCGGGAGTACGGCAGTTTATGGAGGACAAGGGATGGTCTGAACGTGAATTGGCTATGCATATGGACCTCGCCTATTCTTACGTGAATCGCATTTTGGGGGAAAAGCGACAGCCCGGTGCCAAATTTGTGGCTGGAGCCCTGAGTCTTGGAATGCGGATAGAGGATACGTTTATTATCGAGGATACACCAGCGAAATCGCAATAGGGTAATATTACAATTTTGGGCGCAGTCAAACCCTTGCTAACAAGGGTTTGAATTTGTTTTAATGAGGTTAAGCGAGCAACTGTGCTGATAAAATTTATGTTTCTGGCACAGGCTAGAAATCGAGGTGAGGGCGGTGCAGATCCAAGTTGTTGGGTTGAATCACCAGACGGCCCCTCTAGACGTGCGTGAACGGGTTAGCTTGACGCCTGACCAAGTTAGAAAAGCTTTCGAGCAATATGGAGAGGTGCCAGAATTGGCGGGCGTGACGATTGTCTCCACGTGTAATCGTACGGAGTTTTATGTCGCGGGGTCCATCACCCTAGGAGAAATTCTTGCATGGTGGGAGTTGCTCGTCGGTATCGATCGTGGGGATTTTGTCGATTACCTTTACTGGTATCAGGGTCAAGAGGCGTACCACCATCTATTTCGCGTGGCGGCTGGCCTTGATTCCATGGTGCTTGGTGAAACACAAATTTTAGGTCAGGTGAAAGATGCGTATCGACTGGCGGACGCCTACAAGGCCGTCGGTCCTTTGCATCGTTTGTTTCATTATGCATTAAGGGCGGGAAAACGGGCTCATTCCGAAACCGGCATTTCTCACAATGCATTGTCCATGGGACACGCCGTGGTGGAACTGGCGAAAAAGGTCTTTGGGGACCTCGCACCCCTCACTGCGTTGCTGGTGGGTAGTGGCGAGATGGGCACTCTGGTGGGGCGCCACTTGGTAGCCAATGGCGTAGCGCATATTGTGGTGGCAAACCGAACCCGTGCCAACGCGGATAAACTAGCTCGAGAACTAAAGGCCACCGCGGTTGACTTTGGCATGTTGGAAGAGACTATGCGACAAGCAGATATCATTGTTACTGCCACTAGTGCTTCGCGCCCCGTGATTACTCAGGCAATGGCCCGGCGGGCGTTTAAGGGTCAAACCCAACGACTGCGCTTCTTATTTGACTTGGCGGTTCCCCGTGATGTAGAACCTCAAGTGGCTAAGTTAGGATCCGGAATATTTTTGTACGATGTGGATGATCTCAAAGGTATCGTCGAGGCGAATCGCTTACAGCGGCAGAAAGAGGCGATTAAAGTCGAACGGATAATTCGGGAGGAACAAGCAATTTTTGAAGAGGAGTTAGGTGCCGCTAACGTAGGATCAGTCATCCGCTCTCTGCGAGATAAGGCGGAGAAGATTCGCAAGGCAGAGCTCGGGAAAGCCTTGAATCGATTACCTGATTTAACCGATCGCGAACGCGCTGTGGTTGAAGATGCAACGCGCTTGATGATTAACAAATTGTTAAATGACGCTATGGTCAGTATTCGCAGTTGGGGCAATGATGACGACAAGGCCGTATATATCGCGGCGGTGCGCGACTTGTTCCATTTGACAGACGATTCGCCTGATTCGGTGCAACGTACCCAGGCAGGAGAAGTTGCAACGGAAGGATAACAACCGGAGGCAGTCTTGAATCTATTTCTTTCCGCAGTGACCTTTATGGGCTACCTAGGGGCTTCCGTGCTGTATGTAGGGGCCCTTTATGAAGGTCGGCGAGAACGTTGGGGTCGTTATGGCGTCGTAGCCGGGTGGGCGGCACAGACCATCTTTTTAACAAAAGACGCGATCACCACTCACGGGTTGCCAGCGGCAACCCTTTATGATTGGATGTCGTTTTTTGTCTGGGTTATGATTTCCCTATTGTTAGTGATCCAAATTCGTCGTAGTTATACCCATATCGGAAGTTTTTTAGTGCCCATTGTGTTTTTGCTTTGGTTAATGAGCCAGTTTTTGGCTCATCATAGTCAAGGAACGGCGGTTTCGGTCGCTGGTGCTTGGCTAGGGCTGCATATTGTGCTGGCGACTGCGAGCTATGCCACATTTTTATTAGCCGCGGTCTTTGGCATTATGTACACGGAAAAAGAACGGGAACTCAAAAACAAAAAAGTGCGACTTTTTTATTATCAATTGCCTCCATTGGAGGAAATGGATGAAGTTGGATCGCATCTTGTGATGCTGGGAGTTCCCTTACTGGCTGTGGCGCTTTTCATTGGGGGCTATGCGGCTACATCGGTGTGGGGGGATCACTGGACCTGGACAGCTAAGGAGATTTGGTCTCTAATTATTTGGCTCGTGTATGCAGGCTACTTAGCCTTGCGTTGGGTGGCCGGATGGCGCGGTCACCGGGCGGCAGTTTACGTTATGGTTGCGTTTCTTCTGGTCATTATCAACTTTTGGGGAATCAACTCGTTGTTTCCCGGCGCAGGATATTTTTAGATACCATGACAAGGAGGCAGAGACGATGCTCAGGATAGGGACACGCTCCAGCGCTTTGGCTGCGGCTCAAGCCGAAGCGGTCAGACAAGCGTTGCTGAGCCACGGAATTGAATCGGAACTTGCGACCTTTGTCACCAAGGGCGATCAGATTCTCGATCGGGCATTGGACAAAATTGGTGACAAGGGACTATTTACTACAGAATTGGAGATGGCGCTGCTTAAACACGACATTGACATTGCGGTTCATTCCTTGAAAGATCTTCCGACACAATTGGCGGTCGGACTTACAGTAGCGGCTTACACACTGCCTGAAGATGCCCGTGATGCACTGATTGCCGAGGCAGGGACGACATTAACTAGCTTGCCCGCTGGCGCCATTGTGGGCACATCTAGCCTCAGGCGGGCCGCGTTTCTCCGCCAACAACGTCCTGATATTCAAGTGGTTCCGGTTCGCGGCAATTTGCAGACTCGGATAGACAAATGGAGAAATCAAGGGTGGGCAGGATTAATTCTGGCAGCGGCTGGGGTACACCGCCTCCAATGGCATTCACTGATTGCAGAATACCTGGATCCAGAAATTATTGTTCCGGCACCAGGGCAAGGGGTATTGGTTGTGGAAATGGCCCAAGACCATCAAGAGTTGACAACCATCCTTAATCTCTTGAATGATCCAGAAATTGCTCCTCGAGTGGTAGCGGAACGTCAAGTCCTGGCGACATTGGCTGGCGGCTGCCAGATACCGTTGGGATCCTATGCAACCCTATCTCATGGAAAAATATTTCTTACTGCCAAAGTGGCTTCTCGGGATGGACAAATCATTATGACGGCTTCCGGGGAAGATGCAGTGGCTAATGCAGCAACTTTAGGTCATCAGGTAGGTGAAGAATTACTAAGGAAGGGTGCTCATGAGCTCATTGTCGCCGATTAGTACCGGAGACCTCAGTGGCCGCCATTTGCTATGGCTTAGAGATTCGGGGCCGATACGTCGGGCCGCCGAACGGTGTCGGAATTTGGGTGCCATGGCAACGATTGCCCCGGTTAGCGAGATCGCTGACCCTTCAGACTTTGCTCCGCTGGATCGAGCACTATCCCATTTAGACCACTATGATTGGCTGATGATAACTAGTCAGGAAGGTGTTGCTCGATTGCTTTCTCGGCTGGCAACCATCCGGCGGGGTCTGCCCCCACGGATAAAAATTGCCGCGATTGGGGGCAAGACGGCGGATGCGTTACGGGAGCATGGGATCCCGGTCAATGTGGTGCCGAGACAGTTGAACCAAGAGGGGCTGATCCAAGCCTTGGAGGCAATTCATGGGTGGCAAGGCACGCATGTGCTCTTGCCGCTGGCGGAACGGGCCCGTTCGCAGCTGGCTGAATTTTTAGAGGCTCAGGGAGCTTTGGTTGATCGAGTCGTGTTATACCGGTCACGAGTGGTTTCTTTGCCGGATTCCGTTTTGCAAAAATTTGCCTCGGGAAATTTCGATGCCATCTTTTACACTGCCCCTTCTAGCGCAGAGTTTCTGTTTCATCAGTTGGATCGGCGCCAACAGCGTATCGTGCAAGAGACTTGGGCCATTAGTATCGGTCCCACAACGTCTGCAATGTTGAAGAAGTTAGGTATCGGCCAGATTGCGGAAACTTCTATCCCTTCAATCTTTGACATGGTGGACCAGGCTATCCTAGCACTGGGTCCGTGTTAAGATATAGTAGAAAGGATGAAACAACAATGTACCTGATACAACGCCCACGACGATTGCGAACTACACCTAATTTACGCGCCATGGTGCGCGAAACCACGATTTCCGTGGATCAGCTGATTTACCCGGTGTTTGTTAAACCGGGGACTAATCGTCAAGATCCGGTTCATTCCATGCCCGGAATATTTCAATGGTCTGTAGATCGCTTGGTTGAACATCTCACAGAGGTGTATGCCAAAGGAGTCAAAGCGTTTTTGCTATTTGGCATTCCGAGCCATAAGGACGATGTGGGTAGCGAGGCCTACGACGAAAATGGAATTGTTCAACGAGCGTTGCGGCAACTTCGCACGGCTTTGCCCGAAAGTATTTTGATTGCTGACTTATGCTTCTGCGAATATACGAGTCATGGTCATTGTGGTCTTCTTACCTCTGAGGGAGTGGTTGACAACGATCCGACCGTGGAGTTGCTGGCTCGTACTGCAGTAATACAAGCGCGGGCCGGAGCGTCTATCGTTGCCCCATCCGACATGATGGACGGCAGGGTGGGAGAGATTCGCAAGGGCCTGGATAGAGCAGGATTTTCCGATATCAGTGTGATGTCGTACGCCGCGAAATATGCCTCGGCGTTTTATGGGCCATTTCGCGAAGCGGCGGAAAATGCACCGGCCTTTGGGGACCGACGTAGTTATCAGATGGATGTGGGCAATCGGCGAGAGGCTCTGCGCGAAGTTCTGTTGGACCTAGACGAGGGGGCGGACATTGTTATTGTCAAGCCGGCACTCCCCTATCTGGATGTTTTGAGCGATGTCAAACATCAAGTGTTAGTACCCATTGCCGCTTATCAGGTTTCGGGGGAATACGCTATGATAAAAGCTGCGGGCTTGAATGGCTGGATCGATGAGAGACGAGTGATTGAAGAGTCGGTACTGTCGATTCGCCGTGCCGGAGCCGATATGATAATTACTTACTTTGCTCCAGAACTCGCGTCTTGGCTAAATTCTGACCATTAACGGGAATCTATCCACACTAAGACGTTATGGGAAGGGGAGGGGCTTATGGGTAGACGTAAGGATGAGCACCCTGTGCGAAATGAAGCCATGAATTTATATGAAACCGACGTCGATGACTTGCTTCGCCAACAAGGCTATTTGGTGATTGATTCTAGTTTAGGTGTGATGCGTGACGACCCCGATCCCTCTTCTGGGCCTCACGTAGCCAGCCCCATTGATAAATAAGGGAATGGTGCCCTAGTGAATAGCATAGAATCGGCGGCGACCGCATTCGACTCCATTCCGGCGGTCCATAAGATATGGCAAGAGTTTTCACATCCATGGCCGGTGCCCAAAGTATGGATTGAATGGGCTACCCGAGATATACTGGACCGCGTACGCCAAGCGGCTAAAGAGGGAATACTAGCACCTAATGCGACCACTTTGGCACACACTATACTGGAGCGTGCCCAAGACTTGGCAAGACCCCATTTGCGACCGGTTTTGAACGCAACCGGTGTTATTATTCACACCAATTTGGGTCGATCACCGTTAGCCAGTGAAATATTAGACCAAGTGAACACGGTAGCGGCTGGGTATTCCACACTGGAATACGATTTGCAAAGGGGAGCACGCGGTTCGCGCCATGACCACGTATCCCGGTTAGTGGAAGTCCTGACTGGAGCGGAAGCTGCAATGGTGGTCAATAACAATGCGGCCGCGGTCTTGTTAGCACTGTCCGCATTGGCAAAAGAGCGGGAGGTCATCGTCTCCCGCGGCGAACTCGTGGAAATTGGGGGGTCTTTTCGCGTACCTGAAGTCATGGCGTTGTCTGGTGCCAGACTTCGCGAGGTGGGTGCAACCAACAAGACCCATCTGAAGGATTACGCGGCGGCCATAGCTGAGGACACGGGATTGTTGCTTAAAGTGCATCAATCGAACTTTCGCGTTATCGGATTTACCAAGGCGGTCTCTACTGCGGAATTGGTGGCGTTGGGGCATCGCCACCATATTCCTGTGATGGAAGATCTCGGCAGTGGTGTGGTTTTTCCTTTTACTTTGGACGGTATTGAGGAACCCAGTGTCAAGGGGGTTGTCAGCACTGGAATTGATGTGGTGACATTTTCTGGAGACAAGCTTTTAGGAGGACCACAAGCAGGACTGATTGCAGGACATCGGGACTGGATCGACGCTATGAAGCGCTATCCTTTGGCACGCGCGGTGCGTGTGGACAAAATGACGTTGGCGGCGTTGGAAGTGGTAATACGTTGGTATCTGGAGGGCGAAGAAGGCCGTTTGCCACTATGGCGCATGATTCGTATGTCCCTTGACGAATTGGACGTGCGAACCAAATCGGTGGCGGAACAGCTGCAGCGCAGGTTGCCCCCCATCGTTAGCGTAACCATCGGTGATGATAGCAGTGAAATCGGTGGTGGTTCCATGCCAGGGTGTCGATTGCCCACAAAGGTCTTGCGTTTAAAGGGTGGCGTAAGAATAGAAGAGTGGGAGCGGCAGTTGCGTCGGAGCGATATTCCTGTGGTATGCCGGGTCCAGCATGGTGAACTGGTATTTGACTTGCGCACAATTTTCCCTAGTCAAGAAACGCTATTGATTGATAACATAGTGGAGGCGTTTGGATTAATGTCACAGCCTACTATTAGCGAAAGGGGTTTCGAATCGTGAAGATTTTAGTGATGGTCAAACAAGTTCCCGACACGGCAACCAAGGTTCGTGTGCAACCGGGCAGTACGTCAATAGCAACTGAAGGAATCAAATGGGTGATCAATCCCTACGATGAGTTTGCTATTGAAGAGTCGTTACGTATTAAAGAACGGCATGGAGGCGAAGTCGTCGTTGTATCAGTAGGGCCGCAGCGTGTCGAGGAAGCGATTCGCCAGACCTTGGCGATGGGTGCTGACCGTGGCATTCATGTAAAAACCGATGATGTGCTGGATTCTCAAACTACTGCAGAGATATTGGCGGCTGTTGCTCGTTCGGAGGGCTTCGACCTGATAGTCACGGGAAAACAGGCAGTAGACGATGACGCGGCGCAAGTCGGATCTTTGGCTGCGGTATTGCTGGATGTCCCACAAGTTACCGTGGTGCTGAAGCTAGATGTTAACGCCGAAGAACAACGCTTGGTTGCCGAACGCGAACTCGAAGGAACCATCGAGATAGTGGAACTTCCCTACCCAGCGGTAGTGACTGCCCAACGGGGATTGAACGAGCCTCGTTACCCGACCTTGCCAAATATCATGAAGGCTAAAAAGAAGGAAGTGCGGGTAGAGACACTGGAAGGGCTCGGAATCAAGCCGCAATTGAAAGTACGCATCGTAGCACTGAGTGAACCACCCGAACGGCCCGCTGCGAAAATTTTGACTGGAGACCCCGTTGAGATGGCCCAGCAACTTGTCGATCTTTTGCATAACGAGGCCAAGGTCTTATAGCTTAGGAGGAGCACATCATGGCTAACAAAATTTTGGTGGTATTAGAGCAACACGAGGGGAAAGTGCGCCGGATTGCTTTGGAAATGTTGTCGTTGGCGCAAAAACTCAGCGCTGGCAATGTCATAGCGCTGACGTTTGGGTCTCAAGCCGAGGAAACGCGGGAGATGTTGGCACGTTATGGGGCAGACCAGGTCGTCGCGTTGCATAATGCTGTATTTGATCAATATAGTTCAGATGGGTTCGCGGATGCGGTCAAACAAGTTCAAAGTGCTGTGGGAGCAGACGTCTTGTTTTTGCCGGCCACAGCCTGGGGTAAAGACTTGGCTCCTCGCACAGCGGGATTGTTGGGCGCGGGGCTTGCAACCGATTGCACTGCGGTTGAGATAGGGCAAGATGGTCGCTTGGTGGCCACTAGACCGATCTATGCAGGAAAGGCAATAGCCACCGTGGTTATTGATAGTCCAGTTCAAATGTTTTCCCTGCGGCCAAACATCCAACCTGTTGAAGAAACAGGCCGCGCTGGTCAATTAGAGGACATTGTTGTGACGGTTCACCCTGAAGCGTGGCGTGCTAAGGTGACCGCAGTTCGTGCTCAGGGAGGGGGGACCATGGAACTGACGGAGGCGGAGATTATTGTATCCGGAGGCCGCGGCATGAAAGGTCCTGAGAACTTTAAACTACTTGATGCATTGGCAACGGAACTTGGGGCAGCCGTAGGATCTTCACGGCCGGTGGCCGATGAAGGATGGGTACCGCACTCATATCACATTGGGCAAACCGGAAAAGTAGTAAGTCCCAATGTCTATTTTGCCATTGGTATCTCCGGCGCAATCCAGCATCTGGCAGGTATATCGGGCTCCAAGTATATTGTGGCCATCAACAGTGATCCTGAGGCGCCAATTTTTAAGGCAGCGAATTACGGAATTGTAGGGAATCTGTTTGAAGTGGTACCGGCGGTAACCGACGCGGTTCGTAAGCTAAAAACCGAACGATAACTGAACCGACACCTAAACCGCACGCCCTGGGAGAAATCTCAGGGCGTGTTTATTTGGAAAAATGAAATAGAATCGAAAGGTAAACGAAACAAAAGTATTGCGGTGGGGATCTTCGGCTCGTAGGGCGATCGCCCGTTCGAGCACAGCGGGGTCCACCCGCCGGACGGGTCTCCGGTTTCAACGCCTCCAGCCCCCCCGTCCGATAGGCCGCCACCCAGCGTAGCAGCGTGCGGGGATGCACCGGACGCTCGTGCCCATCCGGCCAGTGCCACTGGTACGCGACTGGCTGCGCGATGAGCGCCCGTTGTTCGCCAAACGCTAAAGTGCGGCTCACAATCGGCGCAATGACGGTGTAACGCAATGGGGCCACCACCTCAGGTGGTGGCTGTGTCGGTCTCTGTGTCAACCTCTTTCACCTCCACCGACAGCGTACGACAATGCGGGCGGCGTGCCAGCCCGGCAAAGACTGTGACGGGAATCCACCCCCACAGCACACTGCCCGCGATCCATCCCCCACGGCGAACCTCCGGATCGCGAGACATCTGGACCACCCCCTGCCACAGTTGGCGCGAATGGTGCCAAAGCGGTTGTTCCGGCTCGGGCCAGACGGGGACCGCCCGGGTGCCGTACATCTGGGCAATCCATTGGATGGCGCGCTGAATCACGATCGCGGCCCCGTCGCGCCAGCGGGCCGCCCACCGTTCGAGGGCCCGCTGGTACACGTCTATCTGATGTGCAGTCTTTTCCACCCCCTAATGAAACGTGACACGTGCGGCCTCCTTTTGATAAGAACGGTCAAAATAAGGAGGGTGAGCATGAGCCAATCGTATACCGCAGAGTTTAAAGCCCCGGTGATTCATGAAGTCCAGGAGACGCAGAATGCAACCCTGGTGGCCCGCCGCCATCCACTGAGTCCCAGTATGGTGCGGCGGTGGAGCCGAGAAGTGCGACAAGGCACCGGGAAAAGTGCCGGGGGGTTATCGCTAGCGGAAGAAAATGCCCAACTGAAACGTTTGGTGATCGATCGCGACTTGCAAATCGCGGTCCTCCAAGATGCGTTGCGAAAAAAGGGGATCCCTCGGTAACAGAATTGTGCCAATGGGCGGACAACGGGGTACGAAACGGCAAACCGGTGACCGGCGTGTGTGCCGCCCTCGGATTACCCCGGGGCACACATTATGCGTGGCGCCACCGCCTCATCCGCGATGGCGGCTCAAAGGGGGGCCACCCCGGGGACGGCTCGTGCCCGGATACAGTTTCCCATGCCGAATTTTCGGCATCCCGCGGCATGAAAATTGGGGGGCTCTGTCGAAGTCTTATACTACGCTCTCTCGCGACGGTTGTCCCTTCTGTGGGATCACGCATCCGCGATACAG
>JAJZZP010000086.1 GCA_021797515.1 Bacillota bacterium
GAAAAGTGCCCTGATGGTCTTCGATCGTTTTCCGCAAATGAAGCAGGGGCGAGGGAGACATTTGTGGGCGCGAGGGTATTACGTGAGTACGGTAGGAGTCAACAAGGATGTCATCCGAAAGTATATTGAGCAACAAGAAGAAGCGGATATCATCGAGGACAAGGCAAGTCAATAAACCCCTTTAGGGGTAGCCAGAGAAACGGCCGGCGAAATCGCGCTTTTAGGCGCAGCAAGTATCATGCCCTTATAGGGCGAAATTCAAGCCACCCGTTGAACGGGTGGTGTCGTGACTACTTGACGTACGGCAGTCCGCCCTCTCGTGCCGACGCCATTGCCAACTGGGTGACAAAGGTGCCGCCAACCCCGAGATCGAATAGATAAAAGCAACTTAATACGCCCGACAATATTACCCAGACCCCATAGAGCGCTAAACCTACACGGGATATCGCAACAGGCACCACAACAAATCCCATGAGCTAGATAAGCAAAGTGGCCGCAGTCATGGCCATTGAATTGCGAAACACTCGATTGGTCACGGAACCTTGCGCCATACTCTCGCTGTATGATAACCAAATCAGGATGATCGGTAAAGGTGGCGAAGAACTCTGCCTGAAATGGAGTACGAGGAGCACAACTTGACCGGAATAGCGTGGCATCATCAAGATTTCGAGGAAAAAAGCTTTCGTCATGCTATCCTAGATCACGCGGACATTCGCCACTGCCGGTTTGTGCGCTGTGATTTTACCGGAGTCTCCCTTAGGGGCGCTGTGATTAAAGACAGCATGTTTGTCGCTTGCGAATGGAAGTGGGCTCTACTATTCGGGGCTTCTCTTGTCGATTTGAAAATGATGGCGGGCATATTTGACGAGGCAGATCTGCGAGGTGCCCTAATTAGGGGCGGGGACTGGGGTGCCAGCCGATTGCGGAATCAGAGTTTGCGGCATCAAGACTTTTCTGGCATGTCGTGGAACGACGCGGATTTTTACGGCGCAGACTTGCGTGACTGCGATTTTACTCGGGCCGATCTAACCCGGGTCATGCTGGCCCAGGCTAAAATCGCGGGAGCGGACCTGCGGGGAGCGGAAATAGGCGGTATCGATTGGAAAACAGTGGATTTAACCAAGGTTAAGGTGGACTCCGCACAAGCCATATTAATCGCTCGATCATTCGGAGCCGAAGTGATCGATTAAACCGAAAACGAGGGGATAAGACGTGACGGAAACGCAAGACAGCCGTACCACCGTGGGCTTCTTAAAGGAACAAGTAGCCCAGTTTGTGGCACGGCGACAATGGCAAACGGCGCATAACCCAAAAAATCTGGCCATGTCAATTGCTGTTGAGGCGGCAGAGCTAATGGAACATTTCCAGTGGCAGGATCTGTCTTATTATGCCGCAATCCAAGACCCCGAGGAGCGTCAGCAAGTAAGCCTTGAGGCGGCAGATGTCGCAATATATTTGCTTTCGTTTTGCCATACTACGGGAATCGATCTGAGTAAAGCAATAACGGATAAACTCGCTATTAATGAAACGCGCTTTCCTGTCCCGACCGATTTTGAGGCAAACAACGATTAGTGATACGGTGTCCAATGCACTGCCATCGAGCACGTGTTCGCAGGATTGTTAGGGGTCGCCTGCCGATCATCCATTAATATTAATTGGTCCCCGTTAATCCAATCGATCCGGGTGACCGCGGACGCATTGTTAATCATATCAATCATGATTAGCCCCGGGTAGGGTGGCAGATAGTGGGTATGCAAGTAATTGACTACTGACAAGGCCATCGCTTGTTCATTGCGGGGGCTGGCGTTCACGATTTCAATCGTCCAGTTGCCTTCAGTCCATACCAGTTTGGCATTGTTGTAGCTGCCGTTGTACGTATATGCTGTAGCCACCAATGCGTCGCCGCCGCTGCCCACAGTAACTTTTTGACTCGCCGTGGCTTTTGCGCTAGCTTGAGATGCCGACCATAACGCATTGTTGGTCCGTAGCACAGAGGCACGTTCAGGGGCTGTACTTACCAACTCACTTTGACTGAGCAGATCGATGCCAAACGAACCCAAATAGGGAGCTCCAGGAATGAGGTGCTGTTGGATGTTGGTGCTGTTGACGTTTAAGGGAATGGAGGTGTCAATTAAACGCACCGTCCATGAGGTGGCATTTTGAATGGCTAGGGCGGTTAGGTATCCGTAGCCTGGCCCAGGTGGTGGGGGGATCACAGTGGGTGCAGCCAAAGGCAGATCCGATGAAGCCACTAGGCCATTCATGGCGCTGGCCACCACGGGATTCCAAGGAGAGGTGCTGGCAGCCTGAGAAGAAGATGTGGCGGATGATGTTTGCACGGACGGGGATGATGTGCTGCTGGTACTGGACGGCGCAGTGCTTGGTGTTGTGGAAACTTGCCCCGACACGGTGTAGCTGTTGGACTTTGATGGTGACTGCGTAATGTGTGCAGTGCCGCTAAGCCCACACCCACTCAATGTGACCAAAAAGGCTGCAGACATCAAAACCGCTCTGGATTTAAGCATGATATAACCTCCTCTACAGCCGTTTAACGATGCGTGGTGCAACAAGGTTACACGTTGACTCTGAAACGACAAGTGGCGAATTCATGAACTCTCCCACCTGTATCGGAAAGGTTGCGCTATGATAGGCTTGTTGTAGAATGTACCCTCGGAACAATAAGGATAGGAGGAACTCATGACGACTCCGGAAAACAATGAAACCTTGGACACTTTTTCCGATATGGGCTTATGGATCGGCACTGCATCACGTGCGGACGTTCATCGCCTAGGGTTATGGCATCAAACTTTTCATGCTTGGATTGTTACCGAAACCTACGGACAACATTACGTGTGGTTTCAACGACGGTCTATGAAAAAACAACAATATCCCGGGATGTGGGATATTACCGTAGCAGGTCATTTGCTTAGCGGAGAACAACCCGTTGATGGGTTAAGAGAAATCGAGGAAGAACTTGGGATTAGACCGTCAGTAGAGGCACAATATCTAGCCATGGTTCGTGATGAAATCGTCACTGAAACCTTTATTGATCGAGAGATGTGCCATGTATTTAAAATCCACGAGGACCTCAGGGGAAAAACAAGCGACATCAACCAAGATGAAGTGCAGGACTTGGCGTTCGTTCCATTGGCAGAGGCCATTGCTTGGGCGGAAGGCAAAATGCCCCACATGATGTTGCAGAAAGAATCCCGAGGCGCTTTAATAAAGATCGATTTTCGCGAAATGGTGCCGCATACTGCCGTGTATTACCAGCAGACATTGGGGATGTTGCGCATGTGAACCGAATCTCTATCGGCTCCCCTAGCCAGAACACCCATGAAAAATTTGGGCTATCGCCCCCATAGCCATCGCGAATATGTTCACGTGGTCGCCTCTTTCCCCAAGCTAGTGAACAATTTTGCGATTGAACGAAGTATGCTTTCAATTTCAACACGGACTAGCATTGCCGACAATATGATAGTTCTATGTATGGTAGTCAGGGGTGGCGACTATGGCTTCACGCGACAGGGCTCGTAGGCTAGCTGACCTCTCAGCCGAAGCCTTATGGCGGCGCCGTCGGAGGCTTCGACGGATAATGGTGCTTTGGCCCGCCTTACAGTATCTGGCATGGACTGAAGAGGCAGGACAGTGTTGGCCTTGTATCATCTTAACAGAATATTTCTGTGAAATAGGGGATAGATTTTATGAGGGCTTTGGTACCTCCCCTTCAGCCGGCACGTTGCGAAATGCATAATAATAGGTGACGAGGTTTAGTCCCATAAAGACAACGGCCCCCACCAATGGAATGTCCAGAAAAGTATCCATAAGGGCGCCACCGATAGCGGGGCTAATCATCGATGTCACCTGAGACGGCAAGGATCCAAAGGCCGAGACACGGCTACGATACCGAGGATCGCTGACGCCCATAACATAAGATTGCCTGGCTGGCATGCCTAGAGAGTTGAATGCCATGCGCAAGGTGTACAATAATCCTGCTATCCAAAAATTGGGAGCCCATACCATGAGGATTAGCATGACCAGACTAATTGCCCGGGTTACCACCACTGTACGTACCGCACCCAAAATTCTAGCCAACGGGGCCGACCACAAGTAGGGGAAAGCCGAAGCCAAATTGACAATGGTATAAACAATTCCAATTTCAGCGGGACCCACGCCATAACGCCGATAAAACCAGTAGGTCAGCAGTGGGCCCAAAAAACCAAAGCCCAATCCGTTTAAGGCATTTGTGAGCCCTAAACGGCCAACCAAACGACGGACAGGAATGGGGGTCATGGGTTGGTCAGGGTGCGCATCATGTTGGGGCTCACGAATCGGCAGAGTGACCAAAATCATGGCTAAGGCAACTACGGAGCTAGCGCCGAATAGCCAGCGATAACTGGCTAGCCACGACAACCCTTGGGCGTGTAAAAGTTCGGGTATGCCTGCCACCAGCGACCCGGCAGCGCCGGCTAACACGCCGACAAATGATAACTGACCAAATGCCTGGGTGCGGTTTTGCGGTTCGATTGAGTCTGCAACCAACGGTTGTTCAGCCGGGAATACTGGACCCCAGGACCCCCCACTGCCGGCTCCTCCGCCCTTTCCTACACCACCGAGCCCACTGGCTAGCACCACAACCCAGAACATCGGACTCCAAGCCATGCCAATGCCACCAAGACAGGCTAAGGCCGCGAGACCGATGATCATGCGCTTTCGACCCCAAGCATCGGCTGCCAACCCAACACCGGCTACTAAGAATACAGTGACGGCGCCGGAAATGGCCAATACCAATCCTAGTTTGGCCGCTGAATATCCGGCTCGGGCGAGATATAGGGGGAAAATTACGGTTAAAAACGAAGTGGAAAAGCTGCGTAAAACTCGTCCGGTCAAAAGCCATCGCAGATTACTAGTCATGGAACCATCCTCCATATGTATTATACTGTTTTCCGAGGTTGCAATTTTGGTTTCTGATGGCGCCTTGTCCATCGTATTCAACTTTGTTAGGATAACTCTATGTTAGATGAGCAGTATCCTTGGGGTTCCTTGGGGTTCCTTGGTTTCGTTATTGCGGTCGGTGCCTCAAAGGATTGGAGTTCATGCCGTTATATTGGTGGGTTCGCATGCTAGAAAACTGGCTGACTCCATTAGCGACATTGATATTCTCGTTATTACTCGGTGTCAGACCCAATTCATAAGGTGTGGGCAATGGCAGGGACGGGGCGTTGAAGCGCTGTACATATCGTCTGAACAAGTTTTGGACGGTTCGCGATCGATGTTCCAATCAGCTCAAGTACTATGGGCTCTAGACCCTGAAAGTATTGGACAATTATTGGCGTCTGCGACACCAAAACCACCTATGGTGTTGCCATATGCGCAGTGGGATTTGCGTCAAGGACTCAAACATTTGCAACAGGCTATGGAGAACCATGACACCCCAAATTTTCGTTATTTTCTTGGGCATTGGTTACAGGGGCTGGTAAAATATGCTCTTGAGTGCGCAGAAGCAAACGTACCTACAGTGCGGCGACAATTGACTGTGCTGGAAACGGTGAATCGGGACGTGGCCTCATCTGTTGCACGGTTGCTGGAAGAAACCGACCTCGGACGGGCTTACAAAGAGGCCGAGGATTTGGTCACCGAAATCTTGGACATACCCCAATGGCTTCCCTTAGTGGACGCGCCCTTACTGACCATAGGAGCCACGAATCCGCCGTTTTTTCAAATCAGGCCGCTCACTGCCGACGACAGGAATCGTATTGCGGAATTTTGGCGGGAACAACGGGGAACAGATCATGTGATTTCCCGGGGAGTCGTCCATAAAGCCGACTATATGATCGGATTTGCAGCAGAAACTGACTCCGGCGAATGGGGAGGTTTGGTGACAGTTTTCGCCCACTCCAAGTTCGAATGGGAAATTGTCAGCCTTGACAGTCTCTATCAAAAATCTGGGATGGGGACCGCGCTTTTGGCGGCGGTGGAGCGTGATGCGGCAATCTGCGGCGTTCTCCGGCTTTGGTTAATCACGTCCAACGACAACCTGGATGCTCTTCGGTTTTACCAAAATCGCGGCTGGGATTGGGTTGCTGTGCATCGTGACGCTATTACCGAAGCTCGGCGGTTAAAACCGGAAATCCCAGCGCTTACAGTAGACGGAGTGGCGATTCGCCACGAAATTGAAATGGAGAAACTGGTCGGCCAACCGGCAAGTGATATAGAATCACGGCACAGCGGAGATTCAGACTTTTAGGGCTATGGTATCGCCAAATTTTGCAAGTCATTTTTGGGACGTAATGCTGATGGGTCTCATAATTTTTCGCATGGTGGTCATGCAAATCGAAAATTGTATTCTGCGATTGATCACTACATAGGTTGGACAACGTTTAAGGGGACTCCAAAAATTCGAATTAACCTACAACAATGCAATTGCGACCACCATGCTTGGCTTCGTAAAGAGCGTCGTCCACCCTGTGTACCATCCGAGTTGTGGTATCCTCGGGCTTTAGTTCGGTAATTCCCACGCTGACGGTGATTTGCCGACGTATTTTGAAGTCATGGCTGGCAATACGTAACCGCAGGCGTTCGGCGAGTGCTTTGACGGTCGTACTGGCGATGTCTGGCACGATAATCATAAATTCTTCGCCCCCGTAGCGGGCAAATATATCGGTAGGCCGCAAGTCGGCCAGAACCACTTTTGCTAATTCCTGTAAAACATAGTCTCCCGTCTTATGGCCGAATTCATCATTGACCGTTTTGAAATGGTCGATATCGATCATAACTAGGGTGAGTTGGCGATGTTGTGCCGCTGCGCCTTGAATCATGTCGGCCAATTGATTGTCAAATAAGCGGCGATTGTAAATATGGGTTAAAGGGTCAAGCTCGGACAACTCCCGGTACCGCTCTCGTTCTCTTGCCATGCGTTGCTCGGTAATGACAGAATCAGTAATATCTGTCAAAATCATCAAGTCGACCCATGAATTGTGATGCCATAGGGTTCGGGTGACGATGTGAACCCATTTGTGCGAACCGTTCTTCAATTTGACTTCGATACGCGGATATTCGCCTAAAAAAGATTCACCACGCAAACTCCGCTCCATATTTTGTTGCATACGTTGGCGAAGGTCATCTGGGACCACGAGAAGGTCCCAGATTTGCCGTTGTGCTAATTCCGCCTGGGGATAGCCGGACCAGGCAATGGCTGCAGGATTGGCATATTGGAAAGTTTGTTTGACAATAACCACCGGTGTCGGCATGGCATCTAACGCGGAGTAGAATGACGCCAGTTCCTGGTCCATCCGTTCTTTTAAGGTAATAGCTTCAGTGACATTGATGTAATTGGCAACGCGAGCTATTTTTCCGCGGTAGGGGACCGATGACACATAAGCCTCCAGCCAAATGCTATCCCCAGGTTTACGCTTCGCCTTTAGCACCATCGAGTTAATCTGGCCTAACGTCTGGAGCCCATTTTCTACGGAGGTCTTCACCTGGGTCTTGTAGGGTTCCTCAAACACGTCCCATACGTTCATTGCAAAAAGTTCTGCTTCAGTATACCCAAGCATTGACTGCAACGCGGCATTGATATAAAGAAAACGGCGGGTATGAAGATCCACCCCAACGACCACATGATCCTTTAGTAAAGCGAACACTTCGGTCAATGATGGGGTATCCACTATATCGGTTTCGCCGCCAAACCCATCCACAACGCCACGGGACGATACCTGATCGCTGTCGTGGGGAGTTTCTTTTGTGTTGGACATATGGGAATTCTCCCTCAGGTCAATCTCCGGAAATTATCTGCAATATAGCATAACATCAGGGCGAGCACACCTAGGACTTACTGGTCCGGATTGAGGCGGTGACAGTTTAATTTCAGAATTGGCTCGACTCCGGCCGGGTCATCCCTTGGCCTAATCGATGACGTTGGTATCTGACAAGGAGTTTGGTATATTAGGAACAGCAACCTATCCCATGAATTTGAGGTGTCACATGTCGCAACAGGTGGTGCTGACAGGGATCAAACCAACAGGGACCCCACATTTAGGAAATTTAGTGGGAGCGATCCAACCGGCGATTGACCTGTCTCAGGACAACGACAAACGCGCATTTTATTTCATTGCCGATTACCATGCGCTCACTGGGCTGAAAGATGCACAATTGCTTCGAGATTACACCAAACAAGTAGCGGCAGCATGGATTGCCCTGGGGCTGGATCCGACGCGGGTGGTATTTTATCGGCAGTCCGATGTTCCCGAAGTGTTTGAGCTCAATTGGATCCTGGCCTGCTTTGCTCCTAAGGGACTAATGAACAGAGCTCATGCCTACAAAGCGATAGTGCAGCACAACGAGGATAATGGGGAATCAGACGTTGACGCCGGCGTGAATATGGGTCTATACACTTATCCCATTTTAATGGCGGCAGACATTTTGTTGATGCAAACCCGTTGGGTTCCCGTGGGTGGAGACCAAGTCCAGCACGTCGAAATTGCCCGGGACATCGCGCAATATTTTAACCGTCAATATCAACGGGCCGTATTTACCTTGCCGGAGGCCATGATTGACGAACACGGAGCAGTGATCCCAGGGTTGGACGGGCGCAAGATGAGTAAAAGTTATAACAACACCATTCCTATTTTTGGCACTTCGGATGAACTGCGCAAACGGGTTTTCCGTATTGCGACAGACTCGTCGCGTCCTGGCGAACCTAAAGATCCAGAAACCTCCACGATATTTCAACTGTTTCGATTAGTGGCCACCACGGAGCAAACTCTCGCATTTCGTCAGCAATTTCTTGCGGGGATTGCGTGGAAGGATGCCAAAGAGCAGTTGTTTGCTGTGTTAGATCAACTTTTGACTGCACCACGAGAACGCTACCGCGACTTGATGAGTGACCCGGTTGCTATTTCAGACGTATTTCGCTATGGAGCACAGGAAGCCCGAGATTTAGCTCAGGAAACTATGCGCCACGTGCGTCTCGCTATTGGACAAAATTTGCTGTAAGTCGATGTTCGGGATCCACGGATGGCGTGGATCCCAACGTATAGGAGGTCTGGTTGACGGAATTGTCGGCACAATATCGGCATGGACGAGGCGCTGCCCCCCGCATGGATTCAACGAAAGTCAGAGAGGCTAACATTGTTTTTATAGGACTCCTATTGTTGACGATACCAATACGTTCAAATTCTATTGAACGTATTCTGAAGTTGGAGAATGGGTTAATGAAGAGATATTTTGTGATTGCAGATTATGATACTCTTCGCGTACTAAATGACCCATTAAGAATGCAATTGTTAGGAATGTTGATTGCCCAAGAAGCTACCGGTAAGCAGCTAGTAGATCTTCTACAGCTTTCCCCCTCTCGTGTTCACTACTATCTTAAAGAGCTGCTGCAACGAAATGTAGTGGAGATCGTCCGCACCCAAAAAAAAACGGCATTGTGCAAAAATTTTTCCGCGCGGTCGCGTTTGATTATTTGGTTGACGAGGCATTGTTGCCAACCCTGCAAACGGAACCGGGATTGGCCCAAGACATCTTAGTCACCCAACTGCAAATGGCTATTGAGAGGATTTATGCGACCCCGGATGACTCGTTTCCCTTATTTAGTTGCGACAACGACGGCCCTCCCCTATTGAGCGGAACCTACGAGTTTACGGTAGGTGGCAAGGAATTGCGCGATTTGGTACAGCGTTACCGCAAGTTGCTCACCGAACTGCAAACAATTGAAATCGAGTTCAAGAAGAAGGTGGCCGAAGGACTAGTAGACGAGCCCGGGCTCGTCTTCTTATTACAGAATATAGGTTTTGTTACTCCTTAAGAGTATTTTGTCAGTGCCGATCAAGAACTTCCGGATGGCTACCGTTGGGTTAATCGAGCAATTGTACGCAAGGCGGCCTCTGAAGGTCCGATAATTTCTTCGGCAAAGGTGGACCAATGGGAAGGTTAGGTATCGCGGATGCGTGTGGAAGAACGTTATATTCGCGAAAAATGTTTACAAATAGGAATTGTTAGTTTAACGTTATTATAAAATTAATTAATTTTGGAGCGGATTGCATGTGGAATGCACTGCGGAGTCGCGGATTTTTGTGGCTCTGGATTGGGCAAATGTTTTCTCAATTGGGCAATGCGGTATTTTTGATTATGGGCTTGTGGGAAATTCAGCTCCATTCCCCACTCCTGCTTTCGTTGGCAGGAATGGGCATGTCTGTGCCTTCAATCTTGGCTATGGCTGGCGGTGTGTTTGTGGACCGCTATCACCCTGGCAAGTTAATGCTAGGAACTGACGCCTTGCGGGGAATTGCCGTGATGGCTGGGCTGGGGACGATATGGGTGAAACCCCAATGGGATATTTGGGTAATCATTACGATTCTCACCATCAATGCGTTAGGCGGTTCCCTGTTCGGCCCTGCTGAAATGGTGGTTTTGCCCCGTCTGGTCCCTGGTCAGGCACTAGGTTCTGCCAATGGGCTTAACGCCATCACCAATCAATTGTCCATGGCTGTGGGTTCAGCCATAGGCGGCGCGGCTATTGCCCTTATCGGTATGAAAGTAATATTTGCATTTGATATGGTGAGCTTTTGGGTAAGTGCAATCGCCATTCTTCTGATGTTTCCGCATATGAGCGTGGTTTCTGCTGCCAAGGCACTGCCTGACGAATCGGTGTCCGGCTTGGGGTTTTGGCCCAGTTTGAAGGATGGGTGGACGGGTTTGCAGTCGATGCCGTGGTTTATGGCCCTCTTGTTGCCTGTTGTCCTGACGAACTTTGCCTTCAACGGCGCCTTTACCATGTTTCCGTATTGGATGCACCATGTGCTTCATGCAGGTCCTTTGGTCTATGGAGTCGTTGATGCGGCATGGTCTGCGGGATTGGTTTTGGGGAGCCTAGTGACAGGCATGGTTCAGCCACGTTCGCTGCGAGTTACCTTGGGATATCTGGGAATAGCAATGAGTGTATGCATGTTGGGGTTTGTCTTTGCTCATCAGAATCTGTTGGCCGGCGTTACGCTATTTGCTGCAGGAATCGCCAACGGAATGACCAATGCGTTGTTTATCACCTTCATACAACGAATGATCCCTCAACACTTAATGGGTCGAGTGATGGGAATTATCATTACATTATTTGGATTGGCTACTCCACTAGGAGCTTTGGCCGCCGGCGCGACCTTGCATCTTTTGCCGCTATCGTGGATGTGGTTGTTGAGTGCAGGAGCAGAGATGGCACTGGTTTATGTGATATTTACCAAGGCGCCGGATGATCCGGGGACACCGAGAGGAATGGAACCCGCTTCAGTTTGAGGGAATTTTAGAAATTCGGCGGTCTGGTATGCTAATAATGAGGAAATATTAAACCGACGAAGGAGTTATGCACGTGACCGAGAAATCCCTTGCGCATCTTACCCCAGAAATGGTGGCATCTTTACCGTTGCCGGGAACCACCATCCCGCAGAATATACGGTTTAGTCCCGATGGACAAAGTGTCCTGTACCTTCTTGGCGGTACCGAGACCTTAGCGCTCTCCTTATGGAAATATGATGTCGCCGCCGGTTATCACCAAAAGATTGCGGGCCCTCAGTCCGGTAGTGTATGGAATCTTGACGAGGAATTGCGGCGCGAGCGTACGCGGATGATTTGGGAAGGGATTACTGACTATCAGGTAGCCGAATGTCGAGGACGGCTGGTGATATTGATTCCCCACGGGGATAAACTCTTCGTGAAGGAAGGGTCTGACTCATTACGAGAGCTGGTAAGTCCGTCTTCGGTACAAAATCCTTTACTACTCAGTGATGGTCGCGTGGTCTATGTCAGCCAAGGCGAGCTGTGGCGGGGAGATATTGATGGCAGTCCACCCCTTCAAGTGACGCACGGAGGCGCGCCGGAAGTGACTCGGGGAATTGCCGAGTATGCCGCACAAGAAGAACTGGGTCGGTCCACGGGGTTTTGGGTGAGTTCACAAGGAACATGGTTGGCGTTTGAGGAAGTGGATGACCGCCAGGTACCAGAATTTCCCCTGGTGCATTGGGAATGGGACCCGGCAGTGGTAGAAACGCATCGCTATCCTTTTGTCGGACAGAATAATGCCAAGACTCGCTTAGGGTTGGTGTCAATGGATGGAGGGCCTATCCGGTGGCTGGATTTAGGAGGGATAGAACAGTATATCGCACGGGTGATATGGAAGAACGATCATGAGCTCGCTGTGATGTTGCTTTCGCGTGATAATAAACTGTTGCGATGGGTGCTGTATGACGTATTGAAGAATACCTATTCACCTTTGTTTGAAGAACGCTCTTCCCTTTGGGTTAATGTGGGTGATGACACTCGGTTTTTGGATACCGAGGAAGTCCTCACTTCAAGCGAGGCAAGTGGGTTTCGACATCTGTGGATTTTTGGTCGAGACGAGCCAGATGGACGGCAAATTACGTACGGCGAATATGAAGTGCAGCGGTTGCTCGGGGTCGATGAGCCGAATAGGATGGCGTACGTGACAGCCACAAAGGAAAGTCCACTAGAGGTTCATGTCTATCGTGTCGGTCTTGACGATGGCCATATGATTCGATTATCCACTGAACCCGGAGTCCACAATGCAGTGATGTCACCGCGCTTTAACTGGTGGGTAGATCAATCGGGATCTCTGCAGTATTCACCGCAAACGCGTCTTATGACAATGGCGGGGGACGTAAGCGCAATTTTGCATGGGGAAAACCGGTTGACACCGGGTGATTTGGGGCTGAAGTTGCCTGAATTGGTGACCATTACCGCAGATGATGGCACTACCCTCTACGGTGCTCTTTATGCGGCCGAGAACGATGCACGACGGACTCCCGCCATTGTTAATGTCTATGGCGGAACCCATGCTCAAATGGTGTTGAATGCGTGGAATCTGACGATAGATTTGCAAGCCCAATTACTGAGTCAAAAGGGGTATCTGGTTTTCAAACTGGACAATCGCGGCAGCTATCACCGTGGCAAACAATTCGAGGGGCATGTGTATCGGAGATTTGCGACTGTAGAAGTGCAGGACCAGGTCACAGGAGTCAATTGGTTGATTGAGAATCGTCAAGCGGATCCAATGCGCATCGGGATTTATGGTTGGAGCTATGGAGGGTATATGTCCCTGATGGCCTTGGCAAAGGCTGCGGGCGTATTTCGTGTGGCGGTGGCGGGAGCTCCGGTTACCGACTTCCGGTTTTACGATACGGCTTATACCGAACGGTATATGGATACCCCAGAGACTAACCCGGAAGGATATCGGGAAGCCTCCGTGTTGTCCCATGTTAACCAATTGCAGGGAAAACTGCTGATAATTCATGGGCTGCTAGATGAAAATGTGCATTTCCGCAATACGGTGCGGCTGATCCAAGCTCTTAACCAAGTGGGGAAGTCCGCGGACCTCGTTTTGCTGCCGGAATCTCGACATGCCGTTAGAGGATTTCACAACGTTCTATCTGTTGTACGCAGCCGTACTCAATATTTTTTGAGCCATCTTTAAATGTTAATCCAGCCCACCACTTGACAGAGATTAAAAGCAAGAGACAATTAACCTAGAGTTGATTTATTAAAGAGGCGGCCGCACATGACAGAAGCAAAATTGCTCCGGCGTATCGAACGATTAAGAAAACGACTTGATACTGCAGTTGCTCGTGGTTTTGAGTTGTCCGATCCAGAGGTGGTGGAAGTTTCCCACCTGATGGATCAATTGATAGCTAGTTATCTTAGAATGACTAAAGATCGTGAGTTGCCGAGTCTGGCAAGATGCAACGATGAAACCGTGTAAGACACTAACATTATTGGGAGGGAACTCTTATCAGCCGGGATCAAGATATTAAACCATTGAGCAAAGAAGACATTTTGGCGATCTTGCAGGCCAGCCGTGAGTTGGGCCCTACCTATGATGAACACACAGCGGATCAAATCATGGAGTTGGTGCGGCAACCTTCGGTTTCGTCAAAGCCATGGCAGCAACCAGATTGGGAGCGCCTCACTGGTCGCGAACGCCGTCGTATGATTCGACATTATACCCGCAGCCAGGGCCCTTTGCCGATGAATCAAATCATGCCGGTTTTAGGCGTGTCAATAGCCCTGATGGCTATTGGCGGTGGTTACGATCATGGATTAGGAGTTTTTGCGGTATTGACCCTGGATGCGCTAGTAGTGATACTGGCGGTGTTAAAAAAGTGATAGGCTCACCCACCGAAGTAACTTACTTTGTTCCCGATACGAAGTCGGCGAAAAATTGGTACATGGCGTTATTCGGCACCCCCATCTTTGAACACAACGCCGCGCATTCCCCCTTCCCTGGCGAAGCCGCTAATCATTACCCTTAGCCCCATTGCGCTCCAATTTTGGCAGTACAGGGTAGCCTAAAATGACGGCTGCGCGGAGTGACAACTGACCGAATGTCGTGGGTGGGGTCACCGGGATTTTCGTTTCTAAGGCATGACCTCATGCCGTCGCGCTCAGGGCGCCACGGCCGAATTTGGT
>JAJZZP010000131.1 GCA_021797515.1 Bacillota bacterium
ACCGGGTCAAAGCCCTCCGATCCGGCATTGCGCAAGCAACTCAACGCGATCAAAGGCGATCAGTTTCCCTGGATGCTGGAGGTCACCAAGAACGCACCCCAGATGGCGATTATGCAATTGGGTCAAGCGTTCAAGAATTTCCTTGCGGGGACAGCACGACAGTTTTACCTTGACCAACGACCCATTCACGGTCAAAGGGCACACCGTGCATATTCCGAAGTTAGGCGGGGTTCGGATGCACGAATCGTTACGCTTTGTCGGGAAAATACTGGACGGCACGATCTCCCGGACCGCCGAGCGCGGGTTTTTGAGTGTCACCGTCGAGATGCCCGATCCGCCCCGTATCCATCGCGAAAGCCAAGCGGTGGGCGGGGTCGATTGGGGCGTTGCCGCGTTGGTCACACTCTCGACCGGCGAGAAGATCGTGGGACCGCAAGCCTATGCAACCGCCTTGGCCCCGCTTCGTCGGTTGTCGAAACAATTCAGTCGCCAGAGGGAAGCCGCCAAAGTGCGTGCCGGGCTTCAGCCCGGCGAACCCATTCCGAAAGGAATGCACATCCCTTGGTCGAAGAACATGCAGGAAACCCAACGGCGCATCGCCCGGCTGCATGCCCAGATTGCGAATATCCGCGCGAATGCCTTGCACCAGTTGACCACGATGCTCGTGGAGCGGTTTGACGTCATTGCCATCGAGGATCTCCACGTGGCGGGGATGCTCAAAAACCATCCGCTGGCCCGGGCGAATTCCGACGTCAGCTGAAATACAAAGCGGACCAACGGGGGAGGACGGTGGTGGTTGTGAACCGCTGGTATCCCAGCAGCAAAACGTGTTCGTCGTGCGGATACACAGTGCCGAAAATGCCGCTCTCGGTGCGGGAGTGGACGTGCCCTGACTGTGGTGCGCAGCATGACCGCGATGTCAATGCGGCGATCAATTTACGGAAAGTGGCCGAGAGTTCGATGGACGGCTGTCCATCCCCGTCTGCCTAACGGCAGACGGGCTCGGTGACAAGCCTGTGGAGCGCCCTCTGGTGGGCGACCGGTCCTGGAGACCCTAAGAAGCCATGACGCCATGAAGCAGGAAGGTGGCGAAAAATTTGATCATTTACTAAACGATGATCAGTCTTGGATAAGTCCATCAGAACGGCTACTGCACTTTTCGTTCCAATGATACACAAACCCCATATACAAGGCGCAGTACGCATGGTAGGAAGGTTGTAATGACGCGTTGTGGATGGTGCGACGAGGAAAGTTGGTGAAGCTGTGTATTTGAGTTGGATTGCCAATGGGGTTGGTCTGACATTCAATGTCTCATTTTTATTGCTAGCCTTACTGGTGCCTATCGACGCCCTTAAAATGGGATTATCCTCTACAACTGTTGGCATATTAACAGCCATCCCCGGGGTATTGCAGCTACCGACGCGGATTATCAGTGGGCCATTGACAGATGTGCTAGGAGAGCGGGCAGTGCTGCTAATGACTTTTGGGTTGGGAATCATTGCTGGGCTTTGCGCGGGTATGGTTTTGCCACAAATCCTGGGGTTGGCATTAGCCCAACTTACTGTGGGAGCGGCCCGGGGAATTTTTTGGCCCGCCGCCCAGTCATTTGCGAGCCGGTTACCTGGCAATCGGGTACAAAACTTGGGCACATTCACCAGTTTTACCAAGGGCGGCGCGTTGATCGGAATTGCGATAGCGGGCGGTGCGGCAGTCGCTTTGGGAATCCGTGCTGCATTTTTGGGCTCTTCTGCCTTGTCGTTGCTGTGTTTCTTGATAGCCTGTCGGTTTCCTCGCTGGCCTCCCAATCAGAGTGATGGAGGATGGAACCGCGCTTTCAAAGGGATACTTCCCGCAGTGAGACGGCCATTTGTGGTCAACAACGGCCTGTTGGCCTTTTTAACTGCGGTGCCGCAGGCTCTGGCACAATCGTTCTACCCCATTTTGTTGATTAGGGACGGCTTGTCAGATCAATGGGCAAGTGTGTTGACTGCAGCACAGAGTTTGGGGATGATTATAGCTGGTCTTTTGGCGGCTTTTCTTGTACGGAAATTGGGATCGAAAAGGTTTGCGTTGGGGTCCTGCATTTTACTTGTTGTGGCGTTCGTATTGACCGCGAGCAAACCATTGGTCTGGATTGGGATCGCTATTTTCATGGCGGGTCTGGCTTCGGGTTGGCTTAATGTGGTCTTTTTGAACCTTGTGGTGCGCCTCAGCGACGACGCCGAACGTGGCACGAACTTGGGCATGGCCCAGGGATATTTCGTTATTGCCATGATGGGGACCCCGGCATTAACGGGACTAGTGTCGTCTCAAATTGGATTGTCAGATGCTTTTATCTGGATAGGCGGGGGGGCGTTGATCATAACCGTTCTAGTCGCCGTGTTATGGCGGTGGGCTTTTGGTGGCCCAAAAATCGGTTTACACCGCGGATTGGGGGCCTAAATGGCGCACATCAGTATTTTCGTCATGCAAGTTTTGAAGTTTGACTCAAGCATCCGGCCTTGCGGCGCGAACCCCCGTCAGCCAACATCACCGAACCCACGATAAAATCGGCCCGGTAGGATACCAAAAATGCTACTAATTCTGCGGTGTCGGAGGCCCGTCCCCAGCCGCGACGGGTTACGGTAGGGCGGGTCTTACGAGGGATTCTGGCGAACCCGGTCCCACCCACAGAGCCACTGCAATGGGCGATATCCCCGCCACAAGGTCTTCACCCCGGGCTCGCCGTCGCTTTTACGGCCGAGAAACCCGCCGAGTTTGGCCATTGCCCGGTCCGCATCGCGGAGCGTCAAGGGTTGCCCGGCCGGATCGGCTTTTGGGTGGTGGCGAGACGCTCCAAGACGGCGATTTCGGTGGGAGAGGACGCCACTGTCGGCGACTGATTCGGATCGACCCGCACCGGGTAGGTCATCCCCAGGAGCCGCCATGCGACAATCGAATACAGCGTGATCGCCCGTTCCAGCCGCTCACGGGTTTCTCATGGAAGGTCTTCGACATGACTCCCTTCGGTTTTTCACGTGAAATGGAAGCGTTCAATCCGCCAGCGAGAGCGATACCAGGTCACGATGCGCTCGGCGTCTGCTGCCGTGGTCACTGCCAACGTGGTGACGAGTAACCATTCAATCGGCTCGATCCCGTCGGGTGGCGCGATTTCTCGCGCCAAGACCACCGTCAGGGGAGGGGCCGAGGGCGTGGTGGCGGAACGATGGGCTGGTCGCGCCATCTGCACCACGGTCGTCCGCTATTAAGCCCCGAAATGGCAGTGGACACGCGTCTGAAAAGCGTTGTATGATCGGATGGAGCCAGGGAGAATCGGTGGCAGGAAAATATCGGGATCGTCCTGACAACGAAAGGAAGTCGACACCAGGGAACAGACGAAAACGATAACCCCCGAATGGAAAGCGCAATGTATTCAGGAGGCGCTCGACATTAAGAATGCGGCGGCCGTTGCCCGCCGCCACGGCTTACCGGTGCGGCTCGGGCAACAGTGGGTGCACGCGGCCATCAAACACGGAGTCGCGGCAGATCCCCGGGCCCCTCTGACCGATGTGAAGTAGCCCATCGGTGGATTCAACGAGGATATCCGCCAACCCGGGTGTGTCGGTGGGCTGGAGTGGCTCGGTCCACGTATTATGCGTGGCGTATACGGCAGCAACGCCCGGCGTCCTGGACGCCGAAACACGAGGGCGGCCGCCCCCGTCGCGGGTATGTCTGGACCCAGACGGGCACCAAAGTGCCCGAAGGGCACGTGCTGGAATGGCTCACCGAGTATATTACAGCGGGCGAAGGACAACACTACGGGTACCGCAAGCCGACGACCTGGTTACGACGAGAACAGGGCCTGGTCATCAATAAAAAAACGGTCTATCGGATCCTGCGCGAGGCGGATCTCCTGCAGGGGCAACCTTTGCGTCCGGCGCACCATCGGCCCCCCCGGATCCGGGCCGCCCATCGGATTGTCACCGGCCCTAATCAACTCTGGGAGACCGATCTCAAATAGGGGTACGTGGCGGGGGAAGATCGCTTTTTCTATCTCTGTAGCATCATCGATGTCTTTGATCGATCCTCGCCTATCATATTCATATCGGCGCCCACTGCACCGCCGCCCAGGCCTTAGCCGCCTTACAAGGCGCCGTGCGGGCACGTCAGACCGATTGGGCCGAGACGCCTCCGGTCATTCGCACCGATAATGGCCCGCAATTTATTGCTCAGGCGTGGGCTAAGGGCTGTGAGGCTTTAGGGCTGGCCCATGAACGCATTCCAAACGCCACGCCCAACAAAAATGCCCACATAGAATCCTGGCATAGTCTGCTGGAAGCCGACTGTTGGCGAAATCAGGTCTTTGACACGTTCGCGGAGGGGTATACGGTCACGGCGGAGTGGATTCGGTTTTACAATGAGCGTCGCATGCATGGAAGTCTGCACGATTGGTCCCCTGCCCAGTATTATGCCGGGTGTCGGGCCGGCACGGCCCCGCCCATTAAGGCGGTGCATTGTTAGGGGACACAACGCCCGACACGGGTCCATCGCTCCGCTCTTGGCGGCCTGAGTTGCCCGGGGGGCGGGGGCCCAGAGCGCTGCGAAGCAGCGGCACGGCGCACTCTGGAGGCCCGCCCTCCCCGGGCGGTATCCTGGCGCCATGAGCGGAGCGATGCGCTCCGTCTACCATAACAATCCAGGAGTCTGGTAATTTTCCCCAATCAGGACGTAACGGCTTGACATATCGTGCACGATGGATTCTTGTCTAATTATTGGGGGTTGAACCGGTCCGTAATGCTAACGTGGCCTCTCGTTCGGGCCAGCCCGGCTTGGCCGGCACCGTGATCGTCATGGTGCCCAGCATGGGCGCGGCTTCGGCCGCTGCCCAAAGATGCTGTTCCGGGGGATCTTCGAGTGTCCGGTCCCACGCGGCGCGGACCAATAACAGCTGCTGGGGATTCCGCGGTGCGATAAAAAGATCATCAATATCCGAGTCGCGGTCCCCCATGAGCACAGTTTGCGTGCCGTCCGGTACGCGAGCGGCAATCTGTTGCTGAATCTGGAGCCAGCGATAGCTTTCTTTCTCTTCAATCGGTCACTGCTTGCGGCGCGCGCTCTTCCCCTGGGTTTCGGGATCGCGTGCCCACGCTATTTGGGCGACCAGGCCCAGCGGCACCCCGTCCGTCGTCAGAGCCAAGGCGCTGTGGAGCAAGAACCCTTGCTTCGGGCCGGATCCCATCGGTCCCATGCCCGTCGTGGCGGCGTGACTCGTGAAATTAAAATAGGTCGTATCCCGGGCTATCAGGACGATGGGTTCCGATGCGCACCGTTCCCACGTGGCGGCTTGATGGGGTTCCAGCAATTTCGCCGGCGTGACCTTCGGATTATCGAACAATCGGTAGCTCGCTTTCAGACTGGCCCAATCACCCTCATATACACTCGCCAGCGAGAGATCCGGGTGGGCGGCCCAATCACTCGCGAGGCGTAATGCCCGCGCGGTCAACCGCCCGTCCCCCAATGAGGCGAGACCCCATTCGCGGAAAACCCACGGATCGATTGTCTGGATTGATTCACCGCTACTACCCTATCTCAGAGATTCGACATGTCATCGCAAATCCCTTTGCTTTGGGACACTGTGCTCAAAATTTTTTTGCCGATGAGAACAACAGCCCACGAATGATAACCCTGGAAAAAATTGGCGCTGAAGCCGCCAAAAACTTATGGGTAAAGATTAGCTAGCAAGTGAGGAGTCTTAAAGGAGGAAGCATATCATTGGCAAGGACGACAATCGTTGAACAAGTGCTTGCACGGGCCAGTGATAAAGACCGTGTTAATCCCGGTGAGATCATTGATGTGAAGGTAGACATGGCTATGACGCATGATTCCGGTGGCCCATGGCGTATTCTCGAACCATTAAAAGAGTTAGGCATGCCCATTTGGGATCCTAGTCGCGTGGTGTTGGTGGCTCGTAATCGGGGTGCCATCCGGGGTGTAGGGCACCACCGTCAACGCCCCGTAAGACTCCTCGCAGGTAAACCGTTGCCCATAGCCGGCCACGATGTCGCCCCAGGCCAGGTCGGTCAATCCGGCCGACACCAGCGAAAATGAGCGGTCCAGACGGTTGGGCGCTTACCTAGCCCGCTGTGGACAACTGGGCCGCACAGGAGGCGGGAGGAGCGCAGGCCACTACCGTGATGATATTGGAATCAAGGGTGACCGCCCCATTTCGCGCTAGTAGTCTCCCTGTGACAGTTGCGCCGGTATCGGCAGTAATTGAAGTCAAAGCCATGATGGTACCAGCGAATACTGAGGCTGTCCCGAGCGTGGCGGAACTGCCGACCTGCCAGAAGACGTTGCATGCGTTGGCGCCGCCCACTAGCGACACGACGCTGGCCGACGATGTAATGAGCGTGCTGGCAGCCTGAAACACAAACATGGCATTGGGGTTCCCCTGGCCGTCAAGCGTCAGCGTTCCGGTAATCGCCAGGGCGCCTCCCGAATATACACCTGGCCCCAGTATCTGCCCTCCGAGGTTGGCCGTCACAGGGATAGATGGTGTGCGGCTAGCGGCGTTATTATACGCTGCAGTCAGGTCAGCCTGCGCTGTTGCTGCCGCCGTGTCAGCAATATCAATCGTTCCAGTGACAATGCCCGGTGGGAACCCTGTCACTGCAGTGCCAGGACTTAATCCAAGGTTGCCGCTGATGACAGACGGCCCCGTGTTGGTGACTGTGCTTCCAGCCAGGACACCGAAGCTGGCAGCCGTCCCCAGGAGCACCGGACCCTGCGCGATGCTCGCTTGCCGAACCACCGTCCCGAGGTCTAGGAGAGGTTGCACGACATTTTGCGGTGGATCGCCCATGGACAGTGGCAACTGGGCCACTGGGCAGGACGGTGGCGCGCAAAACCCGTAGCTCGGGACCAGGAGATTCACCACAGCCGTCGACAGGAATGCCGCACAGAGGGTCAGGGACGTGAAGACCGTCTGCCCTATGACAAAAGGTGAGGCCGTGCTGGCGTTGAGCACACTGCACGATTGCACTGTCCCCACAGGCCCCGCAAGTGTCACGGTCTGGGGCATTGTCGCCGTTGTCGCTGTATAGCAGGTTGTGGTGGGAGTCACAATGGTAAACTCGATGGCCGTGGTGACCAAAAAGGTTGCACTCACCAGGTTGGGAGAAGCGGACGGCACACTGCTGTAAAAAGAACAGGTTGTGCTCACGATGTTCGTGCTGATACTGGTAATGGGACCTGGGCACACGAAGTCCGCACAGACGAGGGGGATAGTGGTTGTCTGGATGCAAGAATCATAGACTTTGTCGACAAGGATGCAGTCGATTTCTGATGGTGGCGCGGATCCGCCGGGGCTGCAAGTTCTCACAGTCATGGTCAAGAGGATTGCCTCCTTCAAATTGCGCAATTATTCTATGCCAATATATGTAAATTATGGAGTTTGGTGTTCCTGTATGGGAGTTCTTTGGCGTTCGCAAGGTTTTGCCCGTTTGGGATTGGTTGGTTTCCTGGCTCTGGACAACGAACTCTCCCGCCACCTCACCCTGACGGGATAGAGCCTATTGAATTTAGGTCGTATCCTGGGTTATCAGGACGATTTGTTCCGATGCGCACCGTTCCCACGGGGACGCTTGATGGGGTTCCAGCAATTTCGCCGGCGTGACCTTGGGATTATCGAAAAATCGGTAGCCCGCTTTCAGACTGGCCCAATCACCCTCATAGAGACTCGCCAGCGAGAGATCCGGGTGGGCGGCCCAATCACTCGCGAGGCGTAATGCCCGCGCGGTCAACCGCGCGTCCCCCAATGAGGCGAGACCCCATTCGCGGAACACCCACGGATCGATTGTCTGGATTGATTCACCGCTACTACCCTATCTCAGAGATTCGACATGTCATCGCAAATCCCTTTGCTTTGGGACACTGGGCTCAAAATTTTTTTGCCGATGAGAACACCAACCCACGAATGATAATCCTGGAAAAATTGGCGCTGAAGCCACCAAAAACTTATGGGTAAAGATTAGACTTGCTAGCCAGACTCCTGCCAATTGAGGCGATTTCGCTGACAATCGCACACGATAGGCATAACGATCAGGACGGTACAGACTTTCCAGCACCATAATGGGTTTCCCCGTCAGGTAATACACCCGATACCCTTTAAGCATGGGCGAGCCTACCGGTGTATCCAATAAGTAGCTCACCTCCGGTGTTGCCAAAGTCGCTGTAATAGTCTGGTCAGCGCCATCTGGCATGGACCCCGAGTCACACCATTGCGCTAGCAACGAACGTTGACGTAAGGCATTTAGGTCAATTTTGCTCGCCCAATGCTCACTTAGCCAATTCGTCAAATATGCAAAAGGCAAGTCATTGGAGCTTCGGATCCGGTTCACCTTCAGGTAAGCGTCAAATAATCCCCACCTTTCGATGGGGATTCATACGCCTTAGAGTTTCTTGGAGCCGGGGCTTTTGAGCTCCCGCAATACGGGATAGAGCCGTTGCTTGTTGGCCACATCCACGCGACGTCCCAGCAGCTCCTCGAGGTCTCCCACCAAACGCCCTACGTCAAAGAGCGATCGAATGGGTGACCTGGGTTCGATTTCATAGAGCACGTCGAAGTCACTCTGGGACGTAAAATCGTCGCGCAAAACCGAACCAAAGAACGCCAACTCCCGAATCCCATAGCGACGGCAAAGAGCCGCCAACCCGTCCGGATCGATCGAGATCGGCAAGCGTTCAGGAATATTCACGGTCTGCGGCATGACGGCGTCCCTCCTTCTCCTATCATACGGCGTGTGCGCGGCAAATCAAGGTGTGCCTTGCGTTTTCTCAGACTATTTGGCTAAGTCATTATCCGATCCGTTAGCACATTAGGGATTGCTTGCGCGAGGCGGGCAGGTGGAGTTCCATTGATCGTTCTGTCTTCAAAATTCCAACCAACAGGGGGCAGTGAACCATTGAGTACGGAAAGCACATTCCAACCTTGGTCAAAATTGCCAACGAGGTAGTTTGGGTTACAAAACGAGAAATTCCAACCTCAGATTGCACATAGCCGAAAGTTCAATGTGGTCATATTTTGGCCAAACGAAATAGAGCCGCCATCTGGTGAACCCAAAAACGCTTTGACGGCGGAACGCGCTTTGGGTAATTATCTGGTTGGACTCTTCACTCGTGATAAATTGTCCATGAGTATTGGCATTGTGGTGACTATAATACTCGGAAATGGCGCCGATGACACTATAGGGAACCTGACTCCCGCCTGGACCATCTAGATAAATCAGCGGTTCGCCGCTCTCTGTCTTTCTGTAAAGACTAGGAAATTGTTGTCGACAAACCGAAAGATCATTCACTGAGGACTCGCCTCACTTTGGTGAAATTATTCTTTGCCGGGTGTAATCGAGAGGAATATTATGGAAGAACTTCACTCCACCCCCATAAGGCTAGTAAGGTGACTACTAACACGGGGATAGTTAGCACGATGCCTACTTTAAGGTAATAGTGCCAGCTAATGTGCATTCCCCTACGGTCTAAAACATGCAACCACAACAGGGTCGCTAATGATCCAATAGGTGTAATCTTTGTGCCTAGATCACACCCTACAATATTAGCATATGCCATTAACGAATGAAGTGATGGAATACCGGCATCCCGGATGGCAATGGCACCGACCATCACCGATGGTAGGTTGTTCATAACACTTGATAGTACGGCGGCCACCATGCCCGTCCCGACTATTGTAGCTCCCGGACCAAAATGGGCGATTATGGTTAATGTGTTGCTCAAAAATTTGGTCAAGCCAACGTTTTTTAACGAAAAAACGACAATGTACATACCAATAGAAAAGATAACAATACGCCACGGTGCTTCTAACAAAATTCGCCGGACGTGAATTGCCGGACTTTGACGGCTGGCAGCCAACAGGGCCAGTGACCCAACGCCAGCAAATACAGAAACTGGCCAATGAATGGCCTGACTTAAAAAATACCCGAGAAATAGCAACCCTAAAATCCACCACGACCGCCTAAAGAGGAGATGGTCATGAATAACTTCGGAAGGATTGGCCAGACCGACACTCGAAAATGTTTTGGGGAGACTCTTGTGGTATACCAAGAATAAAAGTACCAAGCTGGATGCAAATGCGGCTAGATCAACAGGAACCATACGTAATGCATAAGAAGCAAATGCAAAGTGGAAAAAATCGGCAGATAATATGTTGACCAGGTTCGAGATCACTAACGGAACGGATGCGGTATCGGCAATAAACCCGCACGCCATAATTAATGCTAAGGTGGCATCTGGTTTTAATTTTAATGCCTTGGTCTGTTGGTAGACGATGGGCGTGAGAATGAGTGCTGCACCATCATTGGCAAAGAACATGGAAACAGCCGCACCTAGCACTACGATGAGAACAAATAATCGTCGTCCGCGGCCGTTGGAGTATCGAATTATGTGAAGCGATGCCCACTCAAAGAAGCCTAATTCGTCCAATATCAGAGAGATGATAATGAGGGCAATAAAAGTGACCGTGGCATCCCACACCAGAGAAACCACATGGAGAACATTGGGCCAAGAGACTAAGCCGAAGGCCAGAGCTAATCCACCACCGGTGGCAGTGGTCCACCCAATAGACAATTTATACGGCTGCCATATGATGAGCAACAAAACCGAAGAAAATAAAATGATCGCGAGGGTTAAGTGCCAGTGCACAGGGATATGTCTCCAGTGTTTAAATTGACGGGCGACACTGTACTCTCAAACCCTGGTTTTTCAGGGCGGTAATTTCCTCAGCCACGTCGGGCAACTCTTGGATTACGGTGCGAATAGTATCGGGTAGTGCAGGCGACAACGAATAGAAGACCCATTGGGCGGTACGGCGTTCGGATACTAATCCTGCAATTTTAAGTTTGCGAAGGTGCTGAGATACGGCTGGCTGGCTCATATTAAATACGGAGACTAGTTCGCATACGCAAAACTCATCATGACGCAATAGCGCGAGAATATGCAGTCGTGTTTTGTCGCCAAGCGCTTTAAAGATTTCGGTCCAGATATCAAACGACGGTTGCATTCGGCAATGTCTCCTTTGGCTCATTCATGTTGTCTCTATTATGACATCAGTCGTGAGACCAGGAAAGTTACCCCACAAAGAGATTACGAACTTACTTCGTGATCGACATACCGGTAGGTCATCAGGATCATCACGGGAAGAATGGCCCATAATCCCAAAATCCAGCGAAAATTACCTACGTGGAAATGCGGTATGAGTTCGACAATGGCCAATAAAATCAGCAAGCTTAAGAGGCGACCGCTATTAATCCAGACTTCTTTGACTCCGGTCAGTTGGATGCGGTCACCTTCATGTGCGCTGTAACGGTTAATAGCGGTCAGTGCGGAGGATTCCAACGCGACTTTGTAGGAAGGATATGCGAGTGCTATCAAGACACCAAGACCGAACAAAGTCACCGCATTAAGTGGGCGATGCAGCACGAAAAGAGCCAGAATCGATATCAATGTGGCGATGCGTAGACTGGTACGGCGCGAAATTTTTGATGACCAACGCGCCAGCAACCAAAATATCACACCTTCGATCGCCGCTTGCATAGCAAAAAAAAATCCGAGTAGCACAGTGCTGTGCGTCACAATGTACAGCACTAGCCCGGGGACGAAAAAGTATATCCCGTCGCGCATGCCAAGAGCCCAAAAACTCCATAGCAGACGTCGCCACCCAGGGATCATCGGGAGAGGTTCGCGGTGATCCCGCGGCGCCGGAAGAGCTTGTGGACGATTACCAAAAGATAATAATGCTAAACATCCGAGCAGACTCAGAAATGCTAAAGCAAATACCGTACGATATCCAGAAATTCCCGGCAGAGTGGCAATTATCCAACCGCCCAGTGGCGGAATGATCAGCCCTAAAATGGCTTCCAGTGTTCCTGTCCAGCCATTGTACCAGTCGGCTTGGCGGTTTTCCACCCAGGTCGATGCCAAAACAAATAACGCTAACCAATAAAAAGTGGACGAAAGACCATCCACCAAAGCTAACAACGCGTAATATTCGCGGGCATTTGTCTTCAGCGCCAACAATAACCCGAGGTAGCCGATATTGAGTAAAATTCCTAAGCTCATTAACGTGAGGCTTCTGATGCGGCCCCTTATGACGGAGGCCAGACCAAAACTCGTGACCATAACGACAAACAAGATGGAGTAAAAAATTATTATGGGAATAAGTCCGGTGCCAATATCCCAAAACCAGGCTCCAATGAAATTAGAAGCCATGTAAGACGACAATGTCCACAAAGTAGAGATGAGAAATAAACGGGTTACTGGTTTCACAAATCGTCCCTCAAGTTCACACCATATTTTCGCAGGTAATGAATTTTATCATGGCACAACTCCTGAGAATTCACCACCATGAGTATTAGCGTCATGCGGCATTTCTTAATGGTTCTTTAATGTGTGTGTTCGAGTAATAGCGTATGATACCGAAAGACCTGCAATGCCCCGAGTGGCGGGTTCTGCTTGGGAAAGTCTGGATCAGAGAAGCTATCGGGGTCTAACGCAACAAAACTAAGTAATGAGAGTAACTTTTGACCCACGTGCCATCTAGGGTATACTCGCGGTATCGTGCAATGTTGCTTCAGATGGTTGGCCCATCCCGTTTATGCAGGCTGCCTTGAGAGAGGCGGTGAATCACTCTTTTAAGGCAAGATCTATGATGATAACCGCAGTGCGGGAAATATCTAGTTCGGGGGACATGCAGAGTATGGGTTTGATAAAATCTATCTGGGCCGGGTTTTTAGGCCTTTGGATACGGATTGGGATTCACATTTTTCCATCGACCATCCATCCCATGTTGGTGCACTTTCCTATCGTTTTATTGTACTTGAGTCTGCTGTCTGCCATTTTGTCATTGGTGTGGCAGGTTTCGGATAGGTTCTTTGATCGCGCCAGTTTTTGGCTTTTGGTGTTGGGTTTGTTGGCTGGTATTGTGGCTGCCGCTGCTGGGGTGATTTCCGAGCAATTTGTGCACTGGACTCCACAAACGCTGGCATTACTGAGTCGCCATCAGGCTTATGCCGTCATCACCGGATTTTTCGTCATTATGGCACTGACAACACGCCTTTTGGCCCGTTATCCACGGAACGGTAAACTACGACACGGATGGTCATTTGCGGGCACCGGCAGGGGCCGAATGACAGGGTTGTCGTTTCTGTTTTTGGTTGCTGCCGTGGTGATGATTACCATGACCGCCGCTTTGGGGGGAACTATGGTCTATAAATACGGAGTGGGAATTCACGGAGTCTCTTATCAAACGCCGACTGGCCTTCGCAACAAGTAGGCAACTTCATAGCCTAAGGATGTTCTTCCATTGGCACCGTGGAAACAATGTGGTCGGTAAACGACATTGGTTTGCGGCCTCGGGTTTCCCGTAGTGTGACCTGGCTAATTAGGGCACCGACTACTTTCAAAATGCCAAAAAATATTAAACCGGCAGCGGGACCATACCATGATACCAAAAAACTGTAGGCGGCAACGCCAATGATTCCTCCAAGGCGGCCGCTTGCCTCAGAAATTGCCTGGGTGCTGGCGCGGACCTCGGTGGATGCTTGTTCGGCGGCGGTGATCACCGTCGTTTTGTCAGGACCCCACGCCCCGGCGGGTGCTAAAAGACACCGGGCGACCCAGGAATTTTGACTCATAGACCTTGCGGATGACGAAAGAAACCGCAGCAAGAATCCCAGTAGCACTAAAGAGATTTCTCGCCCCCGAAACCCTAATATCTGCAATGGGCGTCGACCCCATCGTTCGATGGTAATTACCGTAAGAAGCCCGTCTGGGATCGTGATGGCCTTAATCAACACACTATGCCAGGCGGCGGTGGCTACCGTGAAATTGAACATCATGACTAGCATAAAGGGTAAAAACAGCGAAAGTCGTTGATCGCTGACTTGCTTGAGTTTCGCACCCCGACAACCCAGGGTTTTTTCGCCGGCGGTGATGCCGCGAACACTTGCTAGCCCTCACGTTGTCGCCCCTTTCCACTGTGGCGGTTTAAGCGGTCTTATCGAGGGCTTGTAATTGATGACCATAAGAATGACTCCTCAAACAGCGCCTTCAGGGTGGCATAGTCGGGCGACCGCGCCCGAATCGGCGATGGAGCGGACGACAGCTTCCAGGAGTTCCTCGAACAGGGCCCACAGTCGTTCGGCGAGATTTTTTTCGACCGGTTCGGCGGCCATGCTCTCAAATAGGGCGCCTAACGGGGCGTACGCATGCACCCGTCGGCAGTAAGCGAGAAAGGTGTAGAGGATGCAGCAGGTCGTAACGTGGGCAATTTGGGCATCGAAATCGCG
>JAJZZP010000147.1 GCA_021797515.1 Bacillota bacterium
AAATTAAACATGGTGGTCCTCCTCGAAGTGGTTTGTATGCACTTACTTCTTCGACAGAGTGGCCACTATTTCCTTTGCGAGATAATTCTGACTATTTTAGAACTAAAACTGGGGATGACTCAGATGGACTCCCCTGAAATTTTTACCACCTTCGTTGCAACATTTTGGTAAACTATTGCCAGCCTACCAAGAGGCAGCAATGGCCTGGGGGAGTTTGGCCCATGTGTCGTTTGACTGGGGACGTCCGCTGGCATTGTTGGGGTATACCATAGTTTTTGGAGGAATTGCGCGATGGCTTTTTGTGCATCAGCAAAGGATAGGGAATGACTAAGTTTTCCACTGACGATGCGGTCCATCGGTGGCGATCATCGCCGTGGTGGATAGCTTTGGGTTTTCTTATTTATTTAGGCTATCCTTTAGCGGCCACTTTAAATTCCCATACCCGTACCATCAGTCTTAAACTCTTAGGCTTAATAGGCATTTTGGTTTTCGTAGCGATTTATGTATGGCACTATCGAACCGCTGGCATACAAACAGGGTCAAAGATTTTGGTGACGGCAGGACTTTTTGCCGTGCTAGGCACGGTGTTGACGGTGATGGTAAATGATGCTTATGGATGTTACTTTGTATACGGCGGCGTTGTTTTGGCAGCGCTTAAAGATTTTAAGCAATTTGCGTTGCTAGGAATTGTTATCCTGTTGTGGGGCACCGGTGTCGCACTAACGTTAGGAGACTCCCTAGTTGCAGCCACCCTGACATTCATTCCCTTCTTTTTGATTATGGTCATGATTTGGGGAACCTACCGGTATATCGAAATGAACAATGATCTGGTGAAATCACAAAACCAGGTGAAACAGTTGGCGAAAGGCCAAGAACGGTTGCGCATTGCCCAGGACCTGCATGATGTACTCGGTCAATCATTATCGGCCATTGTCCTACGATCAGAGCTGTTGGGTCGTGTGGCGCCCCCCTCGATCCAAGAAGAATTGCACCGCATCGAACTTTTGGCGCGCCAAGCTTTGGTTGAAGTACGGCAAGTAGTTCAAGGCCGCCACGAGCCGACGATGGTCAGCGAATTGCTTCAAGCAAGCCTAATTCTAGAACAGGCTGGGATTCTCCCGGTATTACCGAATCATCCAGCTGATTTGCCCGTCCTGATTGACCAAACTTTGGCATTGGTACTTCGAGAAGCAGTGACCAACGTGGTCAGGCACAGTCATGCGACGCAGTGCGTTATTCGCTATGGGAAAGACGCCGATCAAGTAACCCTATCGATTGAAGACGATGGAATAGCAGAAGGCAATATGCATCCTGGACAGGGCATTGTTGGGATGCGGCAACGTGTAGAGTCCTTAGGGGGACGGATCGAGTTTTTCACCTTCCCCACCGGTGGAGTTAAGCTGGCAATAATTGTTCCTTGTGAAACGGAAAGGGGGTTCTGATGCGTGATCCGGGTGGTGATTGCCGAAGACCAGTTTTTAGTGCGGGATGCTTTAGCGCGTTTATTAGCCATGGAACCGGATTTTGCCGTCGCGGGGCAAGCCCGGGACGGACATGAGTTATTGGCATTAGTGGAACAAACGCATCCTGATTTATGTCTGGTAGACATTGAAATGCCAGGGAAAGATGGGTTGGAGGCATGCGCGGAAATTCATCGACGGTATCCCGACGCGGCATTGGCCATTCTCACCACATTCGGACGACCAGGCTATCTGAAAAGAGCCCTCGACTCTGGGGTGCGGGGGTACTTAGTGAAAGACCTTCCCGTAACCGAACTGATCCAGCAAATCCGGGTCATGATGCAGGGTCAACGGGTAATCGATCCACAACTGGCTGTGGATGCTCTCTATCGGGGCGACAATCCGCTGTCTTCCCGGGAAGTGGAGCTATTGCAATGTGCTACAGACCATCAGACCATAAAAGAAATGGCCCGCGCTCTTTTTCTCAGCGAAGGAACCGTGCGCAACTATCTATCCGTAATTTATCAAAAACTCGCAGTTTCAACACGCAGCGAGGCTATCGCCAAAGCTTGTGAGATGGGTTGGCTATAGACCATGGCCATCAACGCAAAAAGGGCCTGGTTATGGCAGAAATATTTCTAAAAACGGTTTGGCATCTGCCCTGAACCGGGATTGCGGCTGGTTAGGCGGTAACGGATCTACCCAGTTCGAGTCCTGGGAGTGATAGGATACCCACATTTGGGCTTCTTCCTTGCTGGTACAAGCACTAATCGGTTTTGATTGCAATTTGTCCTGTGCTCGCTGCAGTGCGCCCACTTGATCCCGCAGGATTTTAACGATGACCGGGTGGGTAGGGCGAAATCCAGTCCAGGCGATGAACTGGTCAGGCAACGCATTGTTTCGGCTGTGGTTGCACGCGCGGCAGGCAATTACGCAGTTGTCCAAGGATGTTTGCCCACCCCAGCAGATGGGGATGACATGCTCCAGCGTCGAGCCAACTCCATGGCACCAGGCGCACCGTAGCCCATCCCTTTGCCGCACCTGCCGATAAATACGGCGATACGCGAGTGGCCGATAGTTGAGGTGTAGGATTCCCGATTCAAAGCGAGCCAATCCATCTCGGAGATTTTGCTCCACTTTTTCCATGGTGCATGGAGATAGTGGACGTCCATGCAAATCCACCACAGGTACCAAATCCGGTTCTAATTCAGCCAACATTCACCCTACCTTTGAATAGCGCCTCTATCTTTATTATACCTAGGGAAAAATTTTTTCGCCACGGTTTGTCCAATGACTCCAAAGAGCAATGTCCTTTATATGTCGAGCGATGAAACGTGGCGGCAGAAGCCTCATTGTTAATGGTTGAACATAACGCCCGCGCATTCCCCTTCTTAGGTGCAAGCCAAGAGGGGATCAAGCGGGCCAGCCCGAAGGGCTACAAGGCCCAAATTTTTGGTTTAGTCTAAGGACATAGGGCCGGAACGGTCCGAATCGACGCCCGGGGAGATCCAGCATAAGACGTACGTGGCCTAACGGCTCGGCGCAGCGGTCGTAGAACCAGGAACTTCTAGAGGGTGACCTCAGAAACCCCCGCATCACCCCGTTAGGGTAAGGCGGCGGGAGAGTTCATTGATCAGATTGCGGCAGAAGAATCAAAAGGAACCGACCTCTCGATCGGTTCCTTTGCCCGTTTCTACGTTTTCGGAAAAATGACAACATTCTGAGGCGCCAGGCCTGTTACTTGGGTGGCGGTATCCGCAATCCGTGCCACTTGCGTATTGGTTAGGTTCTTCGCTCCCACCACGACATCTACCCGGTTCGGAGTTACTGTCACCACGGTCAAGGGAAATCCGCGAGCACTCAATAATCCTTCAATTTGAGTTTCGTGCTTCAACTCTTGGGTATCGGCTACCATAGTCATCGTCGCCTGGTCCTTGGCAGTTTGGGAAATCCCCGGATTATTCGCGATGTTCTTCAAGGTAGCAATTTCTTGGCTCATCATCCGGTCTCGCTGCAGTCGATAGTTGACAAAATAATTCTCCAATCCGGTGACTTTAGTTCCGGCGTTACTCGGCGTGGCAATGGCAGTACTGACAGAGGTGTTGGTTTCGGCCCGGTGATACACTACATACCCCAACAATACCGCCAAAACGGTGACAAAAGCGGCAAAGCGAATCATCTGCGGTCGTTTCATACTGATTACCCCCAGTCTTTCTGTTCAGTTCGGCAAAATCAGCACCTGATAGGGCTGAGCTTGCAACAACGTTTCCACGGCTTGCGCCAACTCTGATCGGATGTTAGGATTGGTCGCAGCAGGCGCTACCACCACCACTCCGGCCACCAAAGGTCCAATTTGATCTAGCGGCACAACTGCGTCACCTCCTGCGTTGCTAACCACCACAGGACTGGAGCTAGGCGTTGTTAACCCTTGGGTAGAGGTGACGTATTGACTTTGGATTGTCCGATCCAGTGTCACAGCCACGGACACGGTCCCCACCCTCGGTATGGCTTCCAAAATCGTGCGAAGTTGCGCAGCGACCAATTGCTCTTGCCCAGATAAGGTGGACGTCTCTGGCGGCGGTCCATGGGTTGCTTGGGTAGATTTTGTTCCCAATCCGCTAAACGCCAGCAACCCTACACCTAGAGCACCCACCAGCAGCATTCGTACCAAAGTCCCCCGGTCTTCGCGCACCATGCGTCGCCACCAATCGCGAAACCGTGTCTGCATTACGCCTCACTCCCTTCTTTTGGTTCCTGTAGCCTCCGAGGTTACTGTGCCGTGATAATGAACCTGGACTTCAGCCACCGTAGACGCGCCGGTGGTCATTTGCACTGCAGCCTTCACATAAGAAGTCAATTGGCTTGTGTTAATCGGTTTGGTCGTATCAACCCTTACCACAACCTCACCTTTAGGCAAGCGGCGAATTTGGCAGCTCGAAACCCCGGGAAACGACAGAACCATGGCTTCAGCTTGATTCCACTCCTCCCGTTGGATCACCGCACTCAAATTTTTCCCAGTACCACTCCCCAACAATTCTTGCTGAATTACCGTGACATGTGCGCCTTGGATAAATCGCCACACCGGGCTCACCATCACCAGCAACAAAATCAGCCCCACCACCAGTCCGGTATACCGACGCAAATCTCCTTTCGGGAGAAGAAATTCGGCAAGATTGCCCAAAAGAACAATCACCACTAACGATTTGACCCAAGTGCCTACCACAGCCAACATTAGAGAATTACCCCGTTTGATGCCGAGGCCACCACCGTGACCACTAGGAAAAACATCAATGCTACTGCCCCGGCTATTGCCATTAGCCAACCAATGGCGTTAGCCATGGTTCCCAAGGTAGCGCTGACCCCGCCTACGTTCAGCGGTTCCGTGGCAGCCGCCCCCATCCGATAGAGAAACATCATGAGAAACAATTTTAGCAACGGAAACGCCACAACCACGATAATAGTCAAAGCTCCGACCATCGATACGGCATTTTTTAGCAAAAGGGAGGATCCCAATACCGCTTCCATGGCGTCCGAAAACATTTTTCCTACCACGGGGACAAAGGTGTTGGCCAGAAATTTTCCTGTTCTCAGCGCCACCCCATCAGCAACCGAACCGGCTGCGCCTTCTACGGCCATTACTCCTAAGAACAGGGTCATTAGCCCTCCCAACAACGTAAGCCCGGTGGTTCTCAACAACTGCCCCAAATAATGCAAGGAAAATTTGGGCAACCAATGACCAACAAGTTCTACGATGGTGGCCATCAGCACTAAGGGCAGTACCCAATCACGGGTCAGCATGGCCACCACATTGACGGTCAGCAGCATCAAAGGATGGAAAATTCCAGCTGAAGCAAAGGCGCCACTGCCTGCCATCAAGACCACAATCAGCGGAATAATAGCTTCCATCAGATGCCACAACTCCCCAATCAAACTCGTGACCATAGTAATGGCTACTCCAAACGAATGGAGCGCTACCAGAATCAGCAGAGACAACACGGCTAGCCGGGAGATTTCGGCCACTCCTCCTTGGCCCAATGAATCGGTTAAACGGCCTAGCACTGCTGCCAACACCGACAATACAAAAATAATCCCTAATACTCGCCCTTCTACTTCCAAATCGCCCATGATGGCGGAACCTAATCCACTTAACAATTTGGGCACATTGAAAGGATTTTTGTGATGCAACAAATCCGAAGCTATCGTTCCCGCTGACGGAATCTGAATTTGAGGATACTGTCGCACAAGACGGGATACTTCCTGGTCCAGTTGCCTGGTATTTACCGATTGGGCCTGGGTCCCCACCATGGCATCAAGCCCCTGCGCGAATACAATCGGCGATGCCCATAACACAAAGATCACCGCACAGAAACCGATTAGCATTCGACGCATGGTTTTAATCCTCCCCTAGGACGGAATCATCTTTAAAATGGTGGTAATGATCGCGCTAATCAACGGGAGCGAGAGTGCCAAAATGGCGACTTTTCCCGCCAGTTCTACCCGCCACCCAAGACCCGATTCCCCCGTGTCGTACGCCATCTGCGCTGCAAAGGTGGCAATATAAGCAATCCCTATGACTTTTAACAGGATTGCTAAGTATAGCCCCCTGACCTTTACCAATGTTGCCAATTGCAAGACCTGAGCGATGACCGTCTGCAACGGGGCTAAAATCAGCAACAACACCACAGCACCCACTGCGAATCGAATCACGACCCCCCATTCCTTACGTTCTTCGCGCAACACCACTAGCAAAACGGTGGCAATTAGAGCGATAGAAGCAACCTTTAAAATGGTATGCACAGGCTCGACCCCTCGTCTTAAAGGTTGAACATGGTACGCACAGCCTCAAACAGCTGTTGAACCTCTCGCAATACCAGAACGAACCCAATAGCAACCCCGGCTAAGGCCACCAATTGTCCCCATTCCTTGCGGTCTAACCGCTCCAACACGCTGTAGGCCACGGTGACCAAGATTCCGATACCCGCCAGTTTGATAATGAGATCGATGTTCGTCATGCCCCACTCCCATCCGCCCCACCCTCCGGGCTAAAGTAACAGAATCACCAGAGCCACACCTGACAGCGAGATCAGCGATTCTAAAAGACGCGCTTGTTTCAAATCCTCTTTACGGGCCTCGCTGGCCAACTCTTTTAACAACATCTCGGTAGTGCGCAACATCTCTTTTTGATAATCCGGGGCTGAGGATCCCAACTTAGCTGCCATGTCAGTAAGCACCTCTCGTTCCCGTGGACGTAGTGCACTTTCTTCAGCTAACGACTGAGCAAATGCTTGGGAAATATCCACGGCTCGAGTCGCCAATAATTTGACTACAGTGCGAAGTTGCGGCCCCAAGATGGGATAAGTGATGGACGCTTCCTGAAATGCTTGAGACAAAGCGGCCTGCCGCCACACAATGGCGGGCACCAAAAATCCGACACATTTGACCCATGCATCCAACAACTGCACCCGACGGCGAAACGGCCGAGCAACGGCGCGTCCGAGCCACACAGCGGCAATCACTACGAATAAACCGCCCACCCATCTCACGCTTTTTTCACCGGAATCCCCAACCCTCTAGAACTCCACATTGTCGTCACCAAACCCGGACCCGGGTTACGTCCTAAAAACACCACGGCGTCAAACAATTGAGATTCCCAGAGTCGCTGCAATCGAGGATTCAGGTCAGCCGTAGCATCCCGTACATGCAAAGTGCCAATCACCTCCACCCCAGCGTGACGGGCTTGGAGCAGCGCCGCTAAATCTTCATCGCCCCCCAGTTCGTCCACCACTATCAAATCTGGGCCCAACGTGCGAATGGCAGTGATAATCCCCTCTGGTTTGCTCCACCCCTGGAGAACATCGGCATGATAGCCGAGATCAAATCCCCTGTGCTCAGCGTTCGCCCCAGCTATCTCAGATCGCTCGTCTACTACCACCACCCTCCATCCGTCGTGACTGAACCAACGGACGAGATCCCGAAGCAGCGTCGTTTTCCCTGCCCGGGGAGGTGCCGCAATAAGCCACGAATTGCCTTGAACACCCCATTTCCTAAGGCGTTCTATCAAAGGTGCCGCTATCCCGGAAATGTCATGGGCATAGCGTATGTTGAGTCCCGTGATTTCTGTTTGGGTGACAATTCGTCCATTTTGCCATACGGCACGTCCCGCCACACCAACTCGGTGCCCCCCGGGGAGCGTAATATAACCTTGTCTTAGCTCCTCCATCCGAGCATATAACGAGTGATCAACCAATATCGACAGAATGCGGCGAATGTCATCCGCTCCCGAAATCACGGGAACTCCTTGGTGGCAAAGCGGCATCCACGAAGAATCCGTGTATAGCATCACTGGTACGTCAACCCGAAATCGAATTTCTTCAAGCTTTCTCAGGACACCCGGATCCAATTCAGTAATTGCGTTCCGCCACGGGGATGGCGGAAGATACAACCAAGGTTCCATGGGTGCCCTGCCTCCTGTCTCTGAGACATCCTGTCCCAGTATTTGATATCTATGGACAGACTCGCCAACTTATTCCAATTGACCTTTTTGGACTATAGTGGGGGACATGGATACTTGGGTAGATTTGTTATAATTTCTTTGGGAGGATAATAAAATGGCGCGGCAAATGGCGGCTACCATGTTGGCCATGATTGGGGTCAGCTTAGTCATACTCATGGACAGGCTGCTCTTAGTGCCACATCTTTCAGCCGAGTCCAACACTTTTTGGCTGTGGGCCACTTTGGTCTTATTTACCGGTCTCTTTTCTTTCGTGGTGTTTGGCATACTAGGGCAGCAACATGGAGCCCTCACTCGGGTTAATGCCACGTTGGCAAAGCAACGTGACGGATTAAATGCATTGCGTGATGCAACTTTAGCCATTACTTCCAACTTTGATTGGGAAGATGTGCTCCAACAGGTGGTTGAAGTGGCCCGCCAGTTGCTTGGAGCTCGCTATGCTGCGCTGTCGGTGTTAACTGATGATACCCCGCAAAAAATCTCGCGATTCATTACCTCCGGCCTGACGGAAGAAGAACGAGACCGCATTGGTGAGTATCCCCAAGGCCATGGTGTGCTGGGTCATGTACTCGCTTCCAAAAAGCCGCTGCGAGTCATCGATCTCAAAGATCATCCGCTAACCGTAGGTGTTCCGCCTCACCATCCAGTGATGACGACGTTTTTAGGACTGCCGTTGTTATACCACAGCCAAGTGGTGGGACACCTGTATCTTACGGAAAAGGGCGGAGGGTTTACGGATGAAGACCAGGAGATCGGCGAGTTGTTTGCTCGGCATGCGGCAGCCGTTATTGCTAATGCACGGCTATCCGAAGACCGCGCACGACTGGCGACGCTCAGTGAACGAGAGCGAATAGGTCGTGACCTGCACGATGGCGTCTTACAAACCCTTTATGCCGCTACATTAGCCCTTGACAATCTCTCAGATTCTCCGGATGCCAATCCCGCTGTGGTAAAGGAGATAACCCAGGTGTCAGATACGTTGGGACTCCTAATGACGGATGTGAGATTTTTCATTCAAACTCTGGAAAACACGCCGGTGGACTTTCGCATTGCGCTAAACGATGTCGTGCGCCGATTGTCACTAACTTCAGAAGTGAAAATTATATTAGATGACGCTAGCTACTTGGAAATGCCCCCGGAACTAATTCATGACCTGATATTATGTATCCAAGAGGCATTGTCTAATGCCAGTCGCCATGGTCAATCTACCAAAATCACCATACACTGGGAAAAGTCCAACGATGCATATCACGTCAAGATATCCGATAATGGAGTCGGCTTCTTGGTAAAGACAATAAACAGCCCAGCGCATCATGGATTACGGAACATGGAACGCCGGATCAGCGACTGGCATGGTTCCTTAAAGGTCGACAGCGCACCAGGCCGCGGGACTACCGTCAGCCTAATGGTAGACCGCGACACGGCACTGAATCGAAAATATCACCGAACCCCGTTATCGATGAGAAAGGAGCCTTGACATGCCTCAAACCAATGCAGAATTCGACGGCAGCAACGAACTTATCCGGGTAGCTCTGGTCGATGACCATGAGATCGTCCGCATCGGCCTAGCGAACATGATTGAGCGGCAGCCAGATATGCGGGTCACGGTAGATGTCGGTAGTGGCGAAGAAGCGATAGAACAAATTCCTGGTGAAGCGGACGTCGTCGTGCTCGATATCCGTTTAGGAGATACCAACGGCTTAAGCGTGCTGAAAACCCTTAAGGACCGTGACCCAGTAGTCAAAGTCATCATGTTGACATCGTTTGGCGGTGACGAGTTGGTTCTGGATGCATTAATTGGGGGAGCCTCTGGATATCTCTTAAAGGAATCGCGAGGCCGATCAGTTATCGACGCGATTAGAACCGTAGCATCGGGTGGCTCCCTCTTTGGACCCCAAATTGCGGAAAAACTCCTAGCCCGGTTGCGCCAGCCGTCATCTGCCGATCCGTTGGCGATCCTTAGTCCACAAGAGCAAAAGATTCTCGCCTTGATCGCGCAAGGGAAAACCAATAAAGAAATTGGGCAAGATATTTTTTTGAGTGAAAAGACCGTAAAACATTATGTCAGCAACATCTTGAGCAAACTCGGATACACTAGGCGTTCCGAAGCCGCTGCGTTCTTTGCTCAACACCGATTTGAGGGGCCTCGCTAAGGCGCAACGCCAAACGGCATGGAGGGGGATACTCCATGCCGCGTGGTATCGGCTTGAATGTCTACAAGTTATAGGTATTCCTTGTCAAAGCCATCATCATCCATCACGATACAGTCTTCATCAGAATCGAATACAATGTTGCCACAGTGAGGACAACTCAGTTGAATGCCGTCCTCGTCAAGCAACGCTTCATTGTAAAACGAATCCTGGTGACATACCGGACATTCTAATTCGATGTAGCCTTCGTCGTCATCCCCTTCTACACGCAGGTCATCATCATCGTCCGCTTCATCGGTGGTACCAACATAAACGTCCTCTTCCAAGGTCATTAAATCCGAATCAATTTCCTCTACGTACTCTTCGAGTTCCACTTGATTGGCTTGAACTTCTTCTACATCGAGGCTCAATTCACGCAAGACCTCAACCACCTCCGCCAGGATTTTCCCCTCGCGGCCTTTGTCAGCTAAGTCGTACCGTTCCGCCATTCCCGACAAATATGAGACCCGTCGCCGAAGATCAGCCATGCGCTACACCTCCTTATCGCCGTTACAACATTAACGTAACCAATCGTTGGCCGCTTCATGCGCAAAAAATCACGGCAATAGGTCTGATGTTTTTTCAACACAAATCCTATGTTGGATATGCCTCTCTCGGAGCGATGGATCCGCTCATTAATGACTCGGCCGCGCCGTGCGTACAGGGCAATCAGAACGGTAGAGAATGGAGCGGTTCGCAATCCCGTCGAGGGATCGGTCGCGGGAATACGTCCCTGAAGGTATTCCAGCTGTGATGCAGGGGAATATCGTCTCAAACACTCCTAACCAGTGCCTGCCATGGCCAAAAACTGAGAATCATCGCGAAAACGGTCCGCGAGCGGCATTTTGGGGTCGAAGGGCTGAAATTGAAAAGAAATAAAGTCCAGGACAAGCGCAATAACCGGCGACGCGGATAGTACAGGACGGATTTGATTTAGGCGCGGCCCGTATACTGGCCCGTCCGTGTGTCAACGGTGACCTTGTCGCCCACATTGACAAACAGCGGGACCTTGACCACGGCACCAGTTTCCAAAGTGGCAGGTTTTGTTGCACCCGAGGTGGTATCTCCCTTAAATCCCGGCTCCGTCTCCGTCACTTCCAGGACCACACTGTTAGGCAAGTCCACTCCAATACTGGCGCCTTTGAATAGCACTACATAACACAGCATGTTTTCTTTAAGGAATTTCACCCCCTCGCCGATATCTTCGGCCCTCAATGGGATTTGTTCATAAGTTTCGGTGTCCATGAACGTATATTCTTCGTTGGAGTTGTACAGGTACTGCATCTCGCGCTTTTCTACCTTGGCAGCTGGCACACGTTCTCCAGCGTTAAATGTTCGTTCTAGGACGCCCCCGGTTTGTAAATTTTTCAATTTGGTTCGTACAAAGGCTGAACCCTTACCGGGTTTCACATGTTGAAATTCAATAACTTGGAACAGCACTCCATCCAACTCAATGGTGACCCCGTTGCGAAAATCATTGCTGGAAATCAATCTCTAATCCACTCCTTGCCTAACGACCTTATATGGATCCTACAAGACTCGGAAAGCTTTGTCTACCATGGTTAACCGCTGATATCCCTCATTGGTGACCACCACGGTATCCTCCAGTCTTACCCCACCCAATTTAGGAATGTAAATGCCCGGTTCCACCGTGATGACCATGCCGGGCTCCAATAACTGGGCTGGTGCATGCGCCGATACCCAAGGTGCCTCATGAATTTCCAAGCCTACTCCATGTCCCGTGCCATGTCCAAAATATGCGCCAAACTCCGCTTGGCTAATATACTGACGAGCCGCCCGGTCTACGTCCGCCACCGGAATCCCGGCCCGCACTTTTCCCAGTCCCTGTTGCTGCGCCTCCCAAACAATTTGATACAGATCGGCTAACTGAGACAAATTCGGCTGTGTTCCGGCTAAGGCCACCGTGACCGTTTCATCCGAATGATATCCCTCAATCACTGCGCCAAAATCGATGGTGACAAAATCGCCAGGGTTCACTTCCCGGGATGTCGGATGGCCATGCGGTAATGATCCCCGAGGACCCGACGCTACAATGGTGTCAAAGGCTAGCCGTTCCGCTCCTAATTCCCGAATCGCTGATTCCAATGCCCAAGCAATTTCGCGTTCAGTAATTCCGGGGTGAACAGTATGCTCCAATACTTGCTCCAATGCCGATCCCGCAATGGTAGCCGCCTGCTTTATCCATCTAATTTCCTCGGCCGATTTGACTTGCCGCAAGGTCTCGGTGAGAGAAGACATTGGTACCCACTGGATTGGTGATGCCAGTTGACGCAACACTTCCCAATCCCGCAAGGTGACATGATCCGACTCGATGGCTAGACGTTGCACTCCGGCATTTTTCGCCACCTCCGCAACCTTTTGCCAACGATTATCGGACACCGGCACCACTACGTAACCGGCAGCTTGATCTTGTGCCTGTTCCCAGTAACGGAAATCGCAAAACAGCCACCGGCCTCCCCCGGTCTCTATCAGCACCACGCCTTCAGATCCGGTAAATCCCGTAAGATAGCGACGGTTGTAGGACGAGAATACCAGGTAGCCATCCGCCCGGTTCCCGCCTAAAGCAACTAGCCGCTCCGCGCGTTCTTGTTGTGGCGTCATGAACCCGAGTCCACACGCGAAACCAAATGGAGCAGTGCCAAACGATATCCATCGATGCCCAAGCCACTAATTTGTCCCACTGCCATAGGGGCAATTACCGAGTGGGCACGAAAAGATTCTCGGGCATAAATATTGCTGAGATGCACCTCTATCACCGGTATCGTCAACGCTGCCACGGCGTCCCGAAGTGCATAGCTTTGATGCGTTAAGGCTCCTGGATTAATCACCACTCCGTCCGCCTCGCGGTCAACCAATGTTTCCAGATAGTCGATCAAAGCGCCTTCATGATTGGACTGAAAATCTTCCAGGTGGCAGTTCGGAAAATCCGTTCGCAGATTATCCATCACTTCGCTCCAGGCCACCGTGCCATAAATTTCAGGTTGTCGGCGCCCGAGTCTGCCAAGATTCGGGCCGTTGACAATATAGAGGTTAAGCATAGATACTGGGGTCCAGCCCAGGAAGCGGATAGGCCCGGGCCAGTTCCTCCACCCGCTGGGCCAGAGAATCGGGCTCAAACTCCTTGGGGCCTTGGATGACGTGTGAAATGATGTCCGCTAATTGGTCCATTTCTTCCAGGCCAAATCCTCGGGTAGTGACCTGCGGCGTTCCGATGCGAATGCCTGACGCTACCGTAGGCTTTTCCGTTTCGTTGGGAATCGTGTTCTTGTTCACCGTAATACCAATCGCGGCCAGCCGACGTTGGGCCTCGCTACCCGTCAGCCCGCTATGTTTGACGTCCACCAATATCAAATGGTTATCGGTTCCGCCAGACACTAAACGCAGACCGCGTGCCGCTAATTGTTCGGCCAAGCGATGAGCGTTAGCTACCACCCGGGCCTGATACTGACGAAATTCCTGGGTTAGGGCCTCGCCGAAGGCGACGGCTTTCCCCGCAATCAAATTCATCAATGGTCCCCCTTGCAAACCCGGAAACACCACCTTGTCCACTTTCTTTCCCCACTCGGCGTTGGTTAAGATAAAGCCTCCGCGAGGTCCCCGCAATGTCTTATGCGTGGTCGAGGTGACAAAGTCCGCGTGTCCCACCGGAGTCGGGTGCAATCCAGCCGCGACGAGCCCGGCAATATGCGCCATATCCACCATCAACAGAGCCCCCACCTCGCGGGCAATGCTGGCAAAGGCGGGAAAATCCAACTGCCGTGGGTAAGCCGAAGCCCCCGCAACAATCATGTGGGGACGAGATTCAAGTGCCACTTGACGCACCGCATCCATATCCAATCGTTCACTGGTAGCGTCCACCCCATAACTGTGCACCGCGTACAGTTGACCAGAAAAGTTGACTGGACTGCCGTGGGTCAGGTGTCCCCCGTGAGTAAGATTCATCCCTAAAATGCGGTCCCCGGGTTTCAGCGCAGCAAAATAGACCGCTAAATTCGCCGGAGCCCCAGCATGAGGCTGCACGTTGGCGTGCTCCGCTCCGAACAACTCCTTGACCCGGTCTCGTGCCAAAGTTTCCACTACATCGACATATTCGCAGCCGCCATAATAGCGATGGGCGGGATATCCCTCCGCATATTTGTCCGTCATCACAGATCCAACGGCTTCCCGTACGGCGGGGGAAGTCCAATTTTCCGACGCAATCAACTCGAGATGCAGTGCCTGGCGCCGTTCTTCATTCTGAATCGCTTGATACACATCAGGATCCACGTGTTGCAATATTCTCCTGGTCATGGGAAGCCTCCTCAAAATGCTTGGCGATTACGCCGAGTGTGTGCTGGAGTCTCGCCGCCTATGCTTGAGGCGGCTCGATCCGATAGGTTAAATTAGGTTGACGCGCAGCCAAGGCCTCGTCTAACCGACTCACGATGGTGCCATGCGGTGCCTGGTGCAATAATTCGAAATCCTGGTCAATTTCTTGGTCAATTTTCCGCAACGCCTCAGCAAATCGATCCAATGTTTCTTTGGATTCCGTTTCCGTAGGCTCCACCATCATTGCTTCTTCCACCACCAATGGGAAATAGACGGTAGGGGGATAAAACCCATAGTCTATCAGCCGTTTGGCAATATCCAAGGCGCGGGCCCCACGCTTCTTTTGGGAGACTGCCGATAGGACAAATTCATGTTTGACACGACGGCGATGAGGAGTCTGATACTGATCGGTCAGCAGTGCTAACAAGTAGTTGGCATTGAGAACCGCTGTATCCGACACATCCCTTAAACCCTCAGCCCCATGGCTTCGCAAATATGCATAGGCCCGGACCAAAATCCCCACATTGCCATAATACGACCGCATTTTACCAATGGATAACGGCCCCGGATCCGAAAGCTGCCACCGCCCCTGACCCCACTCAACGGTCGGGCGCGGCAAGAAAGGCACCAACGGGGCCTTTACACCAACCGGGCCAGCACCAGGGCCTCCACCGCCATGGGGCGTGGAAAACGTCTTGTGCAAATTCAGATGCACTACATCAAACCCCATATCACCTGGGCGAACTCTTCCCATAATGGCATTTGCATTGGCGCCATCGTAGTAAAGCAAACCGCCGGCACCATGCACAATATCAGCGATTTCCACGATGTCTTCTTCAAACAACCCCAAAGTATTGGGGTTGGTCAGCATCAGTCCTGCGGTTTCGTGATTAACCAGGCGTCGTAAAGCGTTAACGTCCACTCCGCCACGATCATTGGAGGGCACCTCCTGCACTAAAAAGCCTGCCATGGCTGCGGAAGCCGGGTTGGTGCCGTGAGCTGAGTCGGGGACGATAATGGTGGTTCGGCGCTCTCCTTTGTGTTCGAGATATTTCTTAATCATCAAAATGCCAGTGAGTTCTCCATGCGCACCGGCCGCTGGTTGCAACGTCACGCGATCCATGCCGGCAATTTCTGCCAATCCAACTTCCAGATGGTGTAGCAGTTCCAAAAGGCCTTGCACTGTATCCACCGGCTGCAACGGATGCAGCTGAGAAAATCCCGGCAAGTTCGCCGCCCATTCGTGAATCTTGGGATTATACTTCATGGTACACGATCCTAACGGATAAAAGCCAGTATCAACGCCATAGTTTAGTGTAGACAAATACGTGTAGTGACGCACCACATCCAACTCGGACACCTCCGGGATCCGCGTCGAACTCTCGCGAATGTAGGCCGCTGGCAATATTGATGCTAATTCTGGCATCGGAACATCGCTAGCTGGCAAGGTCACACCGCGCCTCCCCGGAGCAGACTGCTCAAAAATTACCGGGACATCCATTGCGCCACCTCCTGGCATAACCCGTCACATTCCGCGCGGGTGCGTTTTTCCGTAGTTGCCAACTGCCAATATCCCGCCCATTTTGGATGCCACTGGCCTAGATCAAAACCACCCAGATATCCAGCATTTAGTAGATGCTGGTTCAGGTCAGCAACCGACCCCGGAACTTGAACTACGAATTCATAAAGGAAAGGTTCGTCGGGAAAGGCCAACGGAATCCCTATCTCTTTAAGCCTATCAGCTAGATAGTGCGCTTTGGCAGTGGACAGCAACGCGACATCACGCAGCCCTTGGGGTCCTAAACTCGCCATATAAATGGTGGCCATCAAGGCATTTAACGAATGATTCGAGCAGATGTTGGACGTAGCTTTTTCGCGGCGAATATGCTGTTCGCGAGCCTGCAAGGTCAATACATAACCACGAGAGCCGCGATGATCTACGGTGGCGCCGACCAACCTACCTGGCATCTTGCGCACCAGCGGCGCCTGAACAGCAAAATACCCGAATGTCGGGCCGCCGTAATTGAGTGGGTTGCCAAGCGGTTGACCTTCGCCCACTACCACATCGGCACCCATTTCTCCCGGTGGAGTCAACAGTGCCAAAGCCACCGGATCGGCCGCAACAATCGCCAGGGCTTGGTGACGATGGGCCATCTCAATGGCCTTCTCAAACCCCACAATCCGACCCAGCACGTCCGGATACTGCCAAATCACCGCTGCGACCGGTTGTGATCGTGACAATTCCTCTGACAATTCTTCGATATTGGCCACTGTGCTGACAGATCCGCCGCGTGCCTCCACATACGTTGTGGTCACAGCCACACTGTCGGGATGTACGCCTTGGTGAACGAGAATGCGGCCACGGCGGGTATGGGACAATGCTAGGAGAGCAGCTTCTCCCACTGCGGAAGCCCCATCATACATGGAAGCCTGGGCTGCATAGGTCCCAGTTAAGCCGGCAATCATGGTTTGAAATTCGTAGATTGCCGCCAGGGTTCCCTGTGATAACTCCGGTTGATACGGTGTGTATGCCGTGGCAAATTCCCCGCGACTGGCCAGCGCATTCACCGTGGCAGGAATAAATCGATCATAAAACCCGCCACCCAAAAACATTACCAAATCTTCTGCACTGCGATTCTCCTTAGCCAACTCTGCGAGGTGGCGAGAGAGTTCCAATTCGCTTAAAGCGGGCGGCAAGTTCAGAGGTCGATGCAACCGGGCGGATTGGGGGATATCATCAAACAGTTCATCCAATGATGTGATATCTAACGTCTCCAACATAGCATCCCGATCACGAGCGGTATGAGGTATGTATCGCAATCCTTTTAGGCTCCTTCGGTTTCTTTTTGATAATCCTCTGCCGATAACAATTCCGCACCACTCTGATGCGGATCCAAGCGAATAATCCACCCCTCGCCATAGGGATCCTGGTTCACTAGTTCAGGCTGCTCCGCCAGTTTGGCGTTGACCGCCGCCACCGTGCCATCGGTTGGACAGTACAAATCCGATACCGACTTCACGGACTCGACCACACCAAACGCCTCGCCAGCCTTGAGTTCACGCCCCACCTCTGGCAATTCTACAAACACCACATCACCTAAGGCATCCTGGGCAAACGCGGTAATGCCCACCGTACCGTCTGGGGCGACCCATTCGTGGTCTTTGGTATAACGCAAGTGCGTCGGAATATTCATTATAATCCCTCCAATGTGATTAATATCTAAAGATGGGTGTCCCGCCGGTAAAATGGCGTGGCAACTACCTGAGCCGACACCATTTTCCCCCGAATCTCCACACTCAGCGGTGTGCCAATCGCGGTTTGCTGCAGCGGAACCAACGCCAAGGCAATGGGTTTTTTCAACGAGGGTGAATGCGTGCCTGACGTGACAGTGCCAACGGCATGCCCCTCGGCATCCATTACCGGATACCCGGCACGTGCAATTCCTCCGACCAGGTTTAACCCAACCAACTTGCGCTGCAATCCTTCCGATTTTTGGCGTTCTAAGGCACCACGGCCAATAAAATCGCCGGGTTGTTTCAAGCGGACAAACATGCCTAATCCGGCTTCCAACGGCGTAATGGTTTCCGACAATTCATGACCATAGAGCGGCAATCGCGCTTCCAACCGCAACGTATCGCGGGCCCCCAATCCCACGGGAATGGCACCACGATCAATGAGCGATTGCCAGACGGTGGGTGCTGCAGTGCCCTCCAAATATAATTCAAATCCGTCTTCTCCGGTGTATCCCGTTCGAGACAGCAAAACCGGAACCCCGTCTATCAGCACCTGGGGAGAAAAGTGGTAATAAGACACGGTATTGAGGTCAATTGACGCCAGCGGCTGCAGCAAAGACTGAGCCAGCGGCCCTTGCAACGCCAATAGTGCCGTAGTGTCGGACTCATTGGTCAGAGTCACCAATGGCCAATGTTGGCTGGCTTGCGACACCCAATCCCAATCTTTGGCAATGTTCGCCGCGTTTACCACCAGAAGATATTTCTTCTCATCTAGTCGATACACCAACAGGTCATCCACCGTGCCGCCCGTCGGTAAGCACATCGGAGAATACAACGCCTGCCCGACATTTAGCCGAGAGGGCGGGTTGGTAAGCAAATGATCAAGAAATGGGGATGCGCTGGCACCTTCAACCAGAAATTCTCCCATGTGGGACACATCGAAGAGCCCTGCCCGCTGCCGAACCGCTAAATGTTCCTCCACGATAGACCCGTAATCCAACGGCATCCAGTATCCGCCAAACTCCACCAGTTTGCCCCCATGGGTGCGATGCCACGAGGTTATTGGGGTGTCTTTCACGCAAAAAATCTCCTTCCGTATGGCACAAAATTGCCCCCGGAGCTTCCCGTCCCGACATACTCCAGTTTGATGATACCCTCAAGCGCGTCGCAATACAATTGAAAGCATGTCAACGTTATGTACGCAAAATTCGCTCCATGGCTTCTTGTACTTGCGATTGAGGCAAGTCGCGATAAATGACAGGCTGACCGACTTTTTTCAACAAAACCCACTGGAGTCCATGCGCCCGGGATTTTTTATCTTGGGTCATAGCTTCCCAGACGGCGCCCCAATTTGCCTGAGAAACGGTCAACGGCAATTCCCACTCTGCCATCCAATGTTCCATGGCTTGGCGCACCGTCCCATCAAGCCCCAACACGTCTTCTGACAATGCTAGAGCTACGCGAGTGCCCATGGCTACAGCTTCACCGTGTGTAATCCGGCCATACCCAAAGTAAGTTTCCAGTCCATGGGCCACTGTGTGGCCAAAGTTTAAATACATCCGGGATGCTGTTTCTTCGAGATCGTTGTTGACAATCGCAACTTTTATTCCGGCAGTAGCTTCCACTAGCGAGTCCCATTCTTCACTGCCTAGTGCAGGTACCGAATGATTTAATCGCTCCCATAACCACTGCCCGTCGATTAAGGCCGATTTCATGACCTCCCCCACCCCGGCGCGCCATTGTCTAATGGGCAACGTGTGCAACATGTACGGATCAATAATCACCGCTTGCGGAAGATGAAACGCCCCCACTAGATTTTTTCCCCATGCTACATTAACAGCCACCTTGCCGCCAATTGCGGCATCGACCTGGCCAAGCAAGGTGGTAGGTATGGCAATCCATTTGATACCCCGCAAGTAGGTCGCAGCGGCATAGCCCACCGTGTCCGTTAGCACCCCACCTCCCACCGCGACTACCACTGTATCGCGACGCACATGGCGAGTGCCAAATTCTTGATATAGGTTCTCGACGGTGGTTAAATTTTTGGTAGACTCGCTAATATCTAACTGATAGATGGGATCGGGCCCAGTCCATTGCGCAAGCCGTGTCTCAAGATCTGGATGCTTGGAAAGCACTGTGGGGTCAGCTATCACAACAACCGGGGTCCCAGCAGGAGCCCACTCTTCTCGGTTCAATTCGCCAAGTATGCCACGTTGCAAGATAATGCGGCTGGATTTGGCCGTTGTGCTCTCTATATACCAGGTAGACATGTCCTCACTCCCGCACTCCAGTTTGCCAAATACTAATAATATTTTGGGCAATCTCTTCCGAAGATCGCTCAGCCACATCCTCGATCATCCATGCTAAAGACCGAAACCACGGCTCTCGCTGGCGATACCTGGCCTCGAACACTTCCCAGCCCATGCGGGCTAATGGCCGCGTTGCATCATTTGCTACGCGAGAGTACAAAAGAGGCAATGGGCCCTTAAGCCATACCACGGCAGTTTTTTGCAGCAATTCCCGATTTTCGTGCAACCCCACGGTTCCACCGCCTAAGGCCAGTACCAACGAGTTGGCAGACGACAACATTTCTTTCAAGTATCGGTGCTCGCATTTGCGAAATCCCTCTTCTCCATAGCGAGAAAATATGTCGGCTATCTCTAAACCAGTACCCCGGACGATCACCGCATCCAAATCCTCAAACTCCCAGCCGAGTTCACGGGCCACGATACGGCCGACGGTAGTCTTGCCGGCCCCCATCATCCCCATAAGAACGATGGGTGGCTTAAAACTTGCGAACTTGGGCTCGCCAACTTTCCACTCGCTCATGAATTTCCTCCAAGTTGTCGCCGCCAAACTTCTCGAGGATGGCTCCGGCCAATACATGCAAAACCATGGCTTCCCCAATGGTCACCGCGGCCGGCACTGCAGTCACGTCCGATCGTTCTACTTGTGCCAAAAACGGCTCTTTGGATTCAATGTCAAATGAACCTAAAGGCGACATCAAGGTGGACAACGGTTTCATGCCCACCCTCACGGTCAATGGCATCCCTGTGGTAATACCTCCTTCGAGCCCTCCCGCCCGATTACTGCGCCGAGTAAAGCCAGCATCTTGTTCCCACCATATCGCATCATGCACTTGAGATCCTGCGAGGTCCGACTGTTGAAAACCTGTTCCCACTTCCACTGCCTTCATCGCCGGGATGGACAGCAAGGCCTGAGCCAATTGCGCTTCCAAGCGGCGGTCCCATTGCACATAACTGCCGAGCCCTACCGGTAATCCAAAAGCTACAATTTCAAAGGTACCGCCCAAAGTGTCCCCCGCCGCTTTGGCGTCATCGATCAACGACATCATCATAGCTTCGGCCTCAGAATCCAAGACCCGAACCGGAGACGTTTCTGCACGTTCGAAATCCTCCAATTGCCAATCGGTTGGCCTGACATGAACCGACCCGATGGAAATCACGTGCCCTACCACATGTACCCCTAAACCCTGAAGAAAGCTGCGGGCAACGGCGCCCAATGCTACCCGCATCGTGGTTTCCCGTGCTGACGCCCTTTCCAGCACATTGCGCAAGTCCCGATGCCCATATTTAATTCCGCCGACCAAGTCGGCATGGCCGGGCCTGGGTCTGGTCACAACGCGGTCTGGTGTTGCCGGATCCGGCGACATGCTTTCGGCCCAATTGGCAAAATCGCGGTTTTCTACCAACAGAGCAACAGGTCCCCCCAATGTTCGCCCATGGCGCACGCCACCGAAAATCTTTACCTGGTCGCGTTCAATGGCCATCCGGCCTCCGCGTCCATAACCTCGCTGCCGACGCGCCAAGTCTCCGTCTATCAGGGCACGGGTCAACGCTATCCCAGCAGGTGCCCCTTCAACAATCCCCACCAGCCCCGGCCCATGTGATTCTCCTGCCGTCAGCCACCGCCACTGTGCCATGTGTCTTTTCTCCCCTGACCCAAATTTTGATTCTAATATTACATCACCAGAGTCTCCAAGCAAGCGCTTGATTCTGCTAACGACCTATGGCTCCCAAAAGACCTAAAAGACCTCCGAACACTAAAAAAGGACCTAATGGAATACTGTCTTGCCTTTTAGCCTTACGTGCCAAGATCAAAACCAAGGCATAGAGCCCAGCGGCCCAAATCCCAGCCACCAACGCCAACAGACCTTCGGGCCAGCCCAGGGCCACGCCTAACGCCACGCTATACTTCACGTCGCCCATACCCAGGCCGCCGCGCGTCGTGATGTGGACCAACAACAGCAACAATCCGAGACCTAAGCCACACGCCACCGAACTGGCCGCAAAAAAATGGGTCCACGGGTAGGTGGCAAAACTCCATCCCAGAGAAAGCACAACCAGTCGATTAGGGATAATTCGTTCAGTAGCGTCGACCATCGCTATTACCAACCACAACCCAAGATACCCTACCGTCACCCAAGGGTCGTATGAGTGCAACATCACCAGAACCCCCACCGTGACTGTTGCCATCACCAGCGTTGCGACCCAACGAAGATTGCTGGTGATAGCGACTTGTCCTCCCCACCACTCAATCGGCATTCGCCAAAACAAGACAATCCATGCCAACGCCATTAAAGAGGAGCCCATTGTACCGCCTCTTCAAACACCCGATCTGGTGCCATGTGCCCAAACCAAACCATCCAAGCCCACCTTGCCTGTGCAATAAGCAAGGACAGCCCATCGATCAGTTGGGCGTCCGCATTTGTTTGAGCCCATCTTAACAAAGGCGTCAGACGTGGGCTATAGACCCAATCCACAACCGTAGTCGGCTGGGATAGAGGAGGAAGCTTCAATACGTCAAACGACTCCTCGCCGCGTTGCCCTAGTGGCGTAGCATTGACGATCACATCAAACTCTCCGCCCAAGGCCCCCCAATCCCATGGTGTCAAAGTTGCGTCTGGCCACACCCGCTCGGGATGGCGGGCCATAATCGTCACGTGATACCCCAGGTCTGTTAAAGCGACCCAACTTGCTCTGGCTACCCCTCCAGAACCCAAAATTAAGGCCGTTTTGCGTTCCCCCCAAGGCACCATCTGAGACAGCGCCAACACATCAGTATTGTCGCCCTCCCAGCCATTTCCGTTCCACATTATGGTGTTGGCCGCCTGAGATCGGGTCACTCGGTCGCTTTGTTGAACTAGATGGGGCAAGACCCATTCTTTTAAGGGCCGCGTCAAGTTGGCACCCACTCCGCCCAATGCGCGAAAGGCAGTTAGCTGGGAAAATAAATTGGGCGGATCAGACTCCACGGGAATATAGTAATGCCCTGGTTTTTCCCGCGCAAATGCGGCATTGTGCATACGAGGCGATAACGAATGGCCAATTGGAGAACCGAACACTGCATATAGGGCAACTTGGGCTTTAATAGTGGAAAATCCCCCTTTGCGGTAGCAATCCGGAGATTGCCACCGCCAATCCTGACCAACTTTGCATGACACATTTCCGGAGACTTAGGAATGATGCGGTAAGTGCCGGCGCACCATGCGATGCTCAACCATCCGAACCAAACGGGTAGTCCAGAATTCTTCGGTGGCCAGGGGGCGCACCAAAATTGTAAAAAGTTCTAAGCGATTGCCACCTAATATATCGGTAAAAACCTGATCGCCGACAACGGCGGTATTACCGTGATGGGTGCCCATTTTCCGCATTGCCAGTCGAAATGCCCGGCGTCGCGGTTTAGCCGCCTTGGCGATAAAGGACACCCCAATTTTTGTTGCAAAATCTTCCACCCGCTCGCCCAGATTGTTTGACACTATGCACATCTCAATACCATAGCGGCGCACTGTGGTCAGCCAGTCCAGGAGTTCCTGGGGCGCTTCCGGGTGGTTCCAAGCGACCAGCGTGTTATCTAAATCCATAATCAATCCGCGATACCCCCTTTTGCGTAATACCCCAATATCTAAATCAAATATCGAGGCAACGGACAAACGCGGTTGCAATAGATTTAACACGCGGTCCCCTCCTTCCGATCCAGTGTGTTTAATTATATCATGGGATATGCACGATGATGCGATATAATATGGCTTTTCCGCATAGTCCAAAGCTCGGATTGTCGGCATTGCCGAGAACCGGAAATTATCGTTGGCGCACCGATTACAATGCACGTAATGGTATTACCTCCTTTGAACGGTTGACTTTTGCAAAGTGTGGGATACACTAGTAACAGAAATGCTGAGTAGTTTAGTCAGAAATGATCGGCAGGGGAGGGCCCAAATGGCAACACCGGTGTTAGAGATAAAGGATTTGCATGTAGCGATTGACGGTACCCCTATTATTAAAGGATTGACCCTTTCGGTTAAAGGCGGTGAAGTGCATGCGATTATGGGTCCCAATGGAACGGGGAAAACTTCACTGGCCCAGACATTGATGGGACATCCCCACTATACGGTAACTTCCGGTCAGGTTTTGTTAGACGGTCAAGACGTTTTGGCCATGAGAACAGATCAGCGCGCCCGAGCCGGTTTGTTTTTGGCTATGCAATACCCCAGCGAAATATCTGGTGTTACGACTGCAAACTTTTTACGCACGGCGATTAACTCGTTACGGGCGACCCAAGATAAAAAACCCATCACCCTAAAAGAATTCCGGGACCGACTTGACGAGGCCATGAGATATTTGGAAATGGATCTGCAATTTGCTAACCGTTACTTAAACGAGGGATTTTCCGGCGGCGAAAAGAAACGCAACGAGATTTTACAAATGTTGATGTTGCATCCTCGGATTGCAGTGTTGGACGAAATCGACTCAGGGCTCGACATCGACGCGATTAAGGTGGTCGCCAAAGGAGTCCACTCTCTCGTCGGGACGGAATTTGGAGCGTTGGTTATTACCCATTACCAAAGAATTTTAGCCTATCTCAAACCGGATGTCGTTCACATCATGATAGATGGACGTATTGTGAAGTCCGGCGACAAATCACTCGCGGAAGAACTAGAAACCAAGGGATACGATTGGGTGCGGCAAGAATTTGTTCACGAAATCTAATACGTCCCTTCCAACAAAAATTTTTTCCAGCCACGCTGCGCAGATGTTACTGAATCTGCTCAGACAAAGTATTCTTCAAAGGAGACGCGTGAGATGGCCCCGATGGCAAATGCAACCCCAACGGACCAGGTACGAAAATTTGCTGCCGAGCAATTTGGTGACGAGCCTATCTGGCTCCGTAATCGCCGCAATCGCTTGTTGGAAGTGTACTTGGCCGCCCCGCTCCCGGTGAGGCAAAGGACTTCCCTGAAAAGTCGCAAACTAGACCGGATTCCGATTGGATCCGCTCCCACTGCGGCTGACTTGCCCGATGACTTGCAGAATTTGTACCAGGTGGCAAATCTCATTACGGTTAACGGGCACACCAAGCATTTAAGTGTGCCCACCACATGGAGCGATCAAGGCGTAATTTTGTTGCCAATGACGCAGGCAGTTAACACTGCGCCGCAATTAATTGAAGAGTATTTGGGCACTGTAGTAAACGACGAGGCTGACAAATTCCAAGCCCTCAATAGCGCACTATGGCAAGATGGCATCTTTTTATATGTACCAGCGCGGGTCACATTGGATCATCCAATAACGGTTACGCATTTTGGCAGCAGCGACGTTTCCAATGTTTTGCCACGCAGTTTGGTGGTATTGGATGAGGAAGCTCGGGCCACTATCATTGAACAGTATCTGTCTGAACCCGGCCGGGAAAAGAGTTTATGGGCCATCGCCACGGAGATCGTGTTAAAAGATGGAGCGCACTTGCAATATGGGGCTATGCAGCAATTAGCCGTGACAGCTGAATCTTTTGTTCGCCGTGGAGCCCAAATCGGTCGGGACGCACACATTTACTGGAGTTTGGGGGAATTTGGCTCTTCTCTAAGCATCGCCGAGCATACCAGCTTGCTTAGCGCTCCGGGCGGGCAAAGTGACAGTACCACGGTGTTTTTTGGTTCCGAGACGCAACATCAAGACTACGTGTCGGTCGCAAAACATGTGGCACCGCACACTACGAGCCGCATGGTTGCGCGTGGGGTTATGAAAGACGATTCCCGCAGCGTGTTTACCGGAGTGACTGAAATCAAAAAAGGGGCATTAGGAACCGATGGACGCCAAAAAGAGAAAATTTTAATGCTGTCCGACACTGCCCGGGCTGACGTCATTCCCTCTCTACTTATCGAAGAAAACGACGTTTTTGCTGCACATGCAGCCAGCGCGGGACCTGTGGATGCAGCCTCCATTTTCTATCTCATGAGCCGCGGGCTGTCGGAAGCGGAAGCGATTCGTATGGTAGTCCACGGGTTTTTGGCCACAGTCATCGACGCAATACCGGTAGACGTGCTGCGTCACAATGTATGGAATGCGGTGGAAAGGAAGATCGCGGAATGATCGACGCGTTAGTAGACCTAAAACAAGATTTCCCCATTTTGTCTCGGCAAATTAATGGTCATCGTCTGGTCTATCTGGATTCCGCGGCAACCAGCCAAAAGCCTCAGACCGTGATTGACTCTGAAATAGACTTTTATACCCGCCATAATGCTAACGTACTGCGAAGCGTTCATACCTTGGCGGAAGAGGCCACCACGCTTTATGCCGATGCGCGTCAAACAGTAGCCCGATTCATCCAAGCTCGACGCCCTGAGGAAGTGGTGTTTACCCGCGGCACCACGGAAAGTTTGAATTTGGTGGCCCGTGGCTGGGGAGATAAGTTTCTTACCGCAGGGGACGAAATTGTGGTGTCTCCGATGGAACACCATTCGAACTTAATCCCTTGGCAACAGGTGGCGTTACGAACCGGGGCCCAGCTAAAATTCATCGAATTGACAGCAGATGGACAAATTACCTCGCAAGCGGCACAAGAGGTCATCGGCCCGCATACCCGAATAGTTGCATTATCGGCTATTTCGAATGTTTTAGGCACGATTAATCCCATATCCGAAATTGCTGTGATGGCACATGCCGTGGGGGCCATCATGGTAGTAGACGGAGCCCAATCGGTTCCCCATCAGCCGACCGACGTCACCACCCTGGGAGCGGATTTCCTCGCGTTTTCCGGGCATAAAATGTGCGGTCCAACTGGTATTGGGGTTTTATGGGGCAAATTGCCACTGTTGGAGGCATGTGATCCTGTCACGTATGGCGGAGAAATGATTGCGTATGTTGACCGTGACCATGCAACCTGGGCAGAAGTTCCTGAAAAATTTGAAGGCGGCACCCCTAACATTGCGGGTGCGGTGGGATTAGCCGCTGCCATGCGTTATTTGGCGGACGTTGGCATGCAGCGCATTTACCAACACAGCATCAGTTTAGGTGAAGAAGCTTTTCGTCGACTAAATCACATGGAGGGGGTGCAAGTTTACGGCCCCAGCCATCCCCGTAGCGGTCTGGTAGCTTTTAATATTGACCAAGTCCATCCTCATGATGTGGCTCAAGTGTTTGATGCCCAAGGAGTGGCCATCCGTGCCGGCCATCACTGTGCTCAACCTTTAATGCAATGGCTAGGGGTAGGTTCCACTGCACGGGCCAGCTTTTATTTTTACAATACTGACGAGGACTTGGATGCTTTAGTGGACGCTATTTTAGAGACAAAGAGGTATTTTCGGCGATGAATTTGGACGATATGTACCGTGACACTATTTTAGACCACAACCAAAATCCCCGCAATCGCGGACATTTAGAGCGCCCAAATAAAACTGTGGGGATGTTAAATCCTACCTGCGGCGACCAAATTGAGTTAGAGCTGTTAGTGGCCGACGACAAAGTAGTGGACATCCGCTTCGCAGGACAAGGTTGCTCGATTAGCATGGCGTCGGCATCGATGATGACGGAAGCGGTAAAAGGAAAAACTGTAGAGGAGGCACTGGCACTGGCGCGAGATTTTAAGGGATTTCTCACGGGTACCAAAGCTGTGCAGGAGTTAGGTGACTTAGAAGCGCTGCAGGGGGTTTCCCAATTTCCCAGCCGGGTCAAATGCGCGACATTAGCACACAATGCACTAGAAAAAGCGCTAACCCATGACGTTAAGGGATAGTGCCAGTCCAAATTAAGGAGGGACAGCAAATGGCCACAGATAGACAGTCACTGGTTAACGAAGAATACCAATATGGCTTTAATGATGGTGATATAGGGGTTCTCAAATTTAACCGCGGTCTCAACCGAGGTACGGTAGAAGAAATCTCGCGAATTAAAAAAGAGCCAAAGTGGATGCTTGACTTCCGGTTACATGCTTTGGACGTGTTCTTCAAAAAGCCGATGCCTCGCTGGGGTGGCAACCTGGACACGTTGAATTTTGACGACATAATTTACTATGTGAAACCCTCGGAAAATCAAGGTCGCACCTGGGACGAGGTACCGCAAGCCATTAAAGATACATTTGACCGACTTGGCATTCCGGAAGCCGAACGCAAGTTCTTGGCGGGAGTTTCGGCTCAATATGAATCGGAAGTGGTGTATCATAGTATTCGAAAAGATTTACAGGAACAGGGCATTATCTTTACCGATACCGATTCGGCATTAAGAGAATACCCGGAAATCCTCAGAGAATATTTTGGCACGATTATTCCCCCTGAAGACAATAAATTTGCCGCACTTAACTCAGCGGTGTGGTCGGGCGGCTCATTTGTATATATCCCCAAAGGAGTTCATTGCGATGTTCCGCTGCAAGCATATTTCCGTATCAATTCGCAAAACATGGGACAATTTGAGCGAACATTGATCATAGCCGAAGAAGGGTCCTTTGGTCATTACGTGGAAGGGTGCACCGCGCCCATTTATTCTAGTGAGTCGCTGCACTCGGCGGTCGTCGAAATCATTGTCAAGGACGAAGCACGAATGCGGTACACGACGGTGCAGAATTGGGCGCCTAATGTCTATAATTTGGTGACCAAACGGGCTGTGGCCTACAAAAATGCGACAATGGAATGGGTTGATGGCAATATTGGATCCAAACTGACCATGAAGTATCCTTCGGTATATCTTTTGGGAGAAGGAGCCAGGGGCATGGTACTGTCCATTGCGGTAGCTGGCAAAGCTCAGCATCAGGACACGGGAGCGAAAATGATTCACGCGGCTCGCAATACGACATCGACTATAGTGTCCAAGTCGATTAGCCAGCATGGTGGCAAAACCACTTACAGAGGGTTAGTGCATTTCGCCCAAGGAGCCGACAACAGCAAGTCCAATGTCAAGTGCGACACCCTCATTATGGACGAATTGTCTACTTCCGATACCATTCCTTATAGTGAGGTGGCTGACAGCAACGTAGAGATGGAACATGAGGCTACTGTAACCAAAGTGAGTGAAGAACAACTTTTCTATCTCACCAGCCGAGGGTTGTCGGAGGAAGAAGCGACCCGGCTTATCGTTATGGGCTTTATCGAACCCTTTACCCGTGAATTACCGATGGAATTTGCGGTGGAGATGAACCGGTTGATTAAGTTTGAGATGGAAGGAGCCATTGGATAACGTGGCAGAATGGAGACGCGTCGCATCGGTGTCAGAGGTGCAAGCAGGGGCGCCGATGCTCGTTGTCGTTGACAACGAAGACATTGCATTGTTTCGGGTAAACGACGAGATTTTTGCAACCGACGATTTATGCACTCACGCCGAAGCCTCATTGGTGGAAGGCGATCAAAGTGGTTACCTTATTACCTGTCCCCGACATGGCGGGCAGTTTGACATACGGACTGGGGCTCCCAAGCATTTCCCTGTCTTTTCGCCCATCCGCACCTACCCGGTGCGCATCGTCAACGATGACATCTTTATTGCGCTGTAATTTTAATAGCTGGGTTCTCGCAACCCGGCTATGCTTCCATAGCCTGCAAAATGTCGCCAATAACATCCTCGGGATATTCTAACCCCACCGCAATGCGTACCGTGCCGTCCGTAATTCCCATTGCTAGCCGCTCCTCAGGGGTTTGATTGCGATGCGAGGCAATAGCCGGATATAGGCACAAGGTGTACACATCTCCTACCGTTGTTGCAGAGCCCACGAGTTTCAAATGCTTAATAAATTGATATACCGCTGATCTTCCTCCGGGAATTTCCATTGTTACTACCGCCCCTCCCATGGCCCCAAAATATTGGCGGGCTAGAAGGCAGCTCGGATGGTCGACGAGCAATGGATAATACAAGTGGTTAAAAATCCCCGTTGTGCTGAGCACTTCCGCAATCTTCAGTGCATTGGCACACTGTCGTTGAAACCGGACAGCCAAAGTTTTAAGTCCTCGGTGCAAAAGCCAGGCTTCAAACGGCCCCAGGGTTGCCCCGCGCAATTTCAGGTATTGATGGAGTCGGTCATCATATCGACTACTGCCCAAAACCACTCCACCCATAGCATCTCCATGGCCGCCCAAGTATTTCGTCGCGCTATGCACCACCAAATCCGCCCCCCAGGTTAAGGGTTGCGCCATTAATGGCGTGGTAAACGTGTTATCAATAATCACTTGGCAATGGTAATCATGTGCCAGTGATACCAGCGCCTTAACGTCCAAAACCTTGAGAAGCGGATTTGAAATTACTTCTAATATCATAGCGCGCGGATGAAACCGTTCTAAAATGTTCTTTACTCCGGGCAGGTTGGCAAGGTCGGCCACCATTGGCCGCACCCCATATTGTTGCCAAATTGTGCTCGCCAGGTTCAATGAGGCACCGTAAAGATCTTGGCTTAAGAGCAATGAATCGCCTGGCTGAAGACCTACAGCATATAGGGCCATATCGATAGCCGACATACCCGAGGCACAAGCCACGCCGGTTTCCGCGTGCTCTAACTGAATCATCGCCTGAACAAAGGCTTCCACACTGGGATTGCCATGGCGCCCATAGGAGAACCCCTGTGTGCTGCCTGCCATTACCTGGTCCAATAGTTCCGGAGACGGTAGTTGGTAACTAGTGCTCGGATAGATTACGGGAGCGGTAGCGTGGTAAGGTTCGGTTTTTACGACATCGTTTCCGGCGTGCACCATTAGTGTCTCCAATGCCCAGTCGAATTCAGCCATCATTTCCCGCCTTTTTCTTAGCGATTGACATCCTCCCCACGGATAAATCCGGGGAATTCCCGATCCTCACGGCATCGGGTTCCTGCTTCATCGCACCATTGCCTCTTAGGGCGTGGGCCGATCATCCACAAGAGGGTGATCCCCAGGCGTGTCCGCCCTGTCGGAAATATGACGACGAAGACTGGGTTGCCATCCTCGATTGAGAATATTTTAGCACAACATTGCGAGGGAACAAGATTTGGCCCTATCAGGCTGATATCCCCAGGCGTGAACGCCGGGGCTTTACGCCCGATTCTGGTAAAAGCAAACTCCCCTTATTGTGCACACAACGTATCATATAGAAGCAAACCGAGCAATCCTATCGACGACGCGCTCGATGCGCACGATCATCGCTTAGCGCATCTAGGATTTTTTCTACCGCATGTTTTTCAATACGCGATACATAGCTGCGGGAAATACCCAATTTTTGGGCAATTTCTCTTTGCGTCAGACGATCCGAAAACCCATTGAGACCAAAACGCAAATTCAACACCAATTTTTCCTTTGAAGTCAAGGTTCTCACAAAAGCCGTCACCCATTCCATAATCATGGCCACTTCTACGGTGTCGGGTACCTCGTCTCCCGACGCCAAGACATCCATCAACATGATTTCATTGCCTTCACGATCCACTCCAATCGGCGTATACAGACTCACTTCCCGACTAATTTTTTTCTGATTGCGCAGATGCATCAACACCTCATGCGCGATGACTTCGCCTTGCGGAAGACTTTACCAAAAAACGCATCAGTTAAAATTCTTGCCCCGAATAATTATCGTATCTGCTGACACCCAAATTTCTTGAATCAGCGCATGAACCACTAGATATCTGGTTTGAAGCGGCAAATTGTCCCGCGCTGATTGCAGCCAGTGGCGAGCTTCTTCTGCACCCCATTGGCTTGAGGATAGCGAATCTGTTTGGTGTTCCAATTGTTTTCGCAGTGTTTGTTCCTGTTCTTGCAACTTTTGCAGCCGCCGTATGACTCCGTCAGGGTCAGGGATACCGCTTTCTAATAAATTGAGAAGATTCTCTTGCCCCTTTATTACCCGATCCAAAAGAGCATCGCCCAGTCGATCCTCCTGAACCCGGCAAGCCACAGCGGACGAATCAGTAGCTACTCGCACTAGCTGCTCCGGTCGATTCAACCAATTCATCACGCGATCCCAGACAATGGCCTCCAATATTGGAGCGTCAATGGCATGGTCCCCCCATAAATTTGCTTCAGACGGCCCCGCCGTGTTTTTCCTGCAGGTGTAGCCTGTTTTAACGCGCCCCCATTGTCGCTTCCGGTATCCTGTCATGGTGCGCTCGCAGACGCAACAATGTACCAGTCCAGATAAAAGATACCGATGATCCTTTTTTTGTTCCCGCCACTGGAATGCTCGTTGCTCCATAACCGCTTGTGCTTGTTGCCACAGTGCCGGGCTCACTATGGGCGGTACTGCAATCGGAATCCATTCGTTCTCCGGTCTTAGCGTCGCGTGTACCCTTTCTTCCAAGGAGCGATAACGATTGGTGCGCATACCTGCAGTGTTAAAGCGGTTGGCATAAAAGATTCCGGTATATACCGGATTTCGCGCAATTTGGCGCACCACTTGCCGATGCCAGGCGCTGGCTCCTTTTTGCGTCGGTATTCCCTCACGGGTGAGTTGCTTAGCAATACGATTAAGGCCCCATCCTTCTTCTACCAGATCGGTAAAAATGCGTTGCACTACGGCCGATTCAAACGCATCCACCACTAACTGTGAGTGGAGCGCATCGTACCGGTACCCATAAGGTTTCACGGCCATCGGCAGCTTGCCTTGACGCGCCTTTTGAATTCGTCCTGTGCTGGTGCGCAGCCGAATTTTTTCTCTTTCATACTCGGAAAATGCGCCCCGCATCGCATAAAAAAGTTTGCCTTCCGGGGTGTTTTGCCATTCAAAGTTAACGAAATCCAAACGGATTTTTGCCCGTTCAATCTCATCAGTAACTAACAGCTGGTGAGCTAGTGAGCGGGCAAATCGGTCTGGATCGTAGATCACCACCACATCGACGTCCCGACGCATGACTGCTTGCCGCAACTTAGTCAAGCCGGGGCGTTCGAGTATCGTGCCCGGCACTCCTTCGTCGGCAAATTCGACCATGGTGGTTGCCCCCAATTGCTGTGCCCTAATCCGACACGCATGCCTTTGGGCATCCAGACTATATCCGTGCTGGGCCTGCTCTTCGCTAGATACCCTAACGTATATGGCTGCTCTCACAAATCCACATCCCCCCCTGGCGCCGTATCGGTACCACCCGGCTGTTGTCGAATCCATTCCAGTATCAATGACAAGGCTTCTGATACCGAAGCGGATAAGTCCTTGAGGCTTGGGCTACCTTCTTCGACGACCATCCAATCCGTGATTGTCCTGCCCGCTTTCGCCATGGCTACCCCCCCAATCATGGATATGCCAGGTGGTACCAAAACCAGGCGTGTCCCTCCGCCACGATGACAAGATTCCCACGGATTAACACGATATTAATTTCACGCTAACAAAACCTTAAAAAGAATCTGGTGTACTGAAGGCATGTTCACGAAAGGGTGCAAAAGAATGACCATTCCTCGGGTTGGTTCCGCCGCCACCAAACCATTGGGCCAGTGGATTGATTCTCGGCTCTATGCCATTCATGTAATTCATATCCGTAGTGTCAACCACTTAATTGAGGTTATTGAGAAAAAGCAGGTGGATTACGTGGCTATAGAGCCAGCCTGGATTCCATCAGAATGGTTCTCTCCAGTGGTAGGACTGGCAGTTGCGAACGATATCGGCGTAATCCTTCTCACCGATTACCTTAACATCCAAGCATGGGGAATGACTCCTTGGCCCAAGGCAAAAGAACTGCCGACCACTAAACAAACTTGCCTGGAAATTGATTGGCTTCAACACCAGGTCTGGCACCTCGGAACCCCGGTCGCGCTCCCTAACCGAGTTCAAGAATTCCTTTTGCTCATTGAAATCTGGCCGCATGAATTGTGGACTCTGGAAAGGCTCAATGGTATTGCCCAAGACTACCGCATTGAACCCTTTACCAAAGGTAGCCTACAATGGATCATCCATACTGTCCGAAACCAATTGGGATCCCGACATATTCAGCGAGTGCGTCAAGTAGGTTATCGATTTCATCGTTGTGAAAAAACCAGCGCAAAAACCAAACTCGAACCTGAGGTTCGGAAGTGAAATTTGCTATCAGGTGAAGTGCTAAGGTGTCATAGTAACCGTTCGCGTCGTGCCGATACGGCGCTGGGTAATTACGTCAACAGGCGACACCGAGGTCATATGTGCCATGAGGCACGCAATATCACTGCCCTCAGGAATTTCACTTTTCAGTTCGCGCAATACTAAAATTTTGTCGCCGGATACCCGGACCACTCTGTCAAAAAAGCAAGGGGCACTCGGCTCGGTAAATGCAGAATGCTCCCCGCCAGACACCGGGAAATTGACATTGTAAAACGTTCCAGAGTGCGCTGAGGCAATGGCTTTTAAAGAAGGTAAGTACTGTCCGATCAACGTCGCCACATATTGAAACGCCATGTTTTCGCTTGACCAAGCGATACTGGGCACATTATGCAACGCTGCTTCGCGAGCTGCTCCAACGGTACCCGACAAATATAGGTCGCTCCCCACATTTGCACCGTCGTTAACGCCCGACATGATCAACTCGGGATAAATTCCAAATGCTCCCGCGCAGATAAGTCGCACGCAATCGGTCGGTGTTCCCGACACCATGTAGGCTTCCGCGAACTGACCGTCATCATAATTTTTCACGATTAACGGTTGGTTTAACGAAATCGATTGGGATTTGCCACTCTGATTGGTTTCGGGAGCCACGACAATCACGCGATGCCCCATAGATCGGGTTACTTCGGTCAATATCTGAATACCTGGCGCTGAAATACCATCGTCGTTTGTGATAAAGATTTTCAAATGACTGTCTCCTTTCTCTTAGATGTGTCACCTTTATTAAACAGGCCCGTATTTAACATGGAGCGAAGATCGAGTTAAGATTGGATTAAATATCGCCTGCGACTCGCTTAATGGACCAGCGCTAGAGAAAGTACACCCAACCCTATCGAAATTATTGCCAGACGAAACAAATTGTGAACTTGAAAGTAACGCAACAAAAAACGTGTGGAAAGCCATGCGGTGGCCGCAGCAAAAATTCCTCCAACCAGAGCGGGGATGGCTAGCCCATGAAGGCCGCCATGAAGTTTGGGAATTTCCACCAGACTGGCCGCCAAGATGATTGGGGTTGCCAATAGGAAACTAAAGTGTGCGGCCTCTTCGAAAGACAATCCGACGCTGACACCGGCACTTATGGTACACCCTGATCGCGACATTCCAGGAATGAGCGCCAATATCTGAAACAGCCCAATTTTCAGAGTCTGTCCAATCGTCAATGAAGAAGGAGAATGCACTGTCTGCCGAACCCCATGTTGCTGCCGATCTCCCCACAACATGAGTCCGCCATTCAGCACCAAAAAGACCGCTGCCAGCAGCGGTTTGCTAAACAGTACCGAGATGGGATGTTTCAATGCCAGACCTACAATACCTGCAGGAATGGTTCCCCAGATCAAAAGCCATGCAAGTCTTCCTTGCGTGGTACGATGCCCGCTTACCCAGTGGAGCCATCCGACGACAATGCGCAGCCATTCACGCCGAAAGTACCAAAGCAGCGCCAGTGCGGTGCCCAAGTGCAATGCCACCACAAATGGAAGATACCTTGCTCCAGAGGTGGGGACCGTAACCGACACCACATGCGGTAAAATCACGAGTAGACCTAAACTGGAAAACGGAAACAATTCGGCAAATCCCTGCAAAATTCCCAGAAACACTGCGGTGTCCAGAGACAATGAGTCCCCTCCACTCTATCGGAATATTGATCATTGTTCCACAACCCTGTTAAGGTTTAATAGGTAATGGTTGAAGATTTGATTAAGAGGGAGAAAGAAAGGGCCTGCTGGGCAGGCCCTTTCTTCTATACACCCACAATCTGATATCCTTCCTCAACAAGACGCACCAACGCTTCCCCGGCAGGTTCCATCCTGATGCCTTTATCGGTCACCGTCGCTGTCACCCCATATTGTTCCGCATTAAACGGACAGGCCCCCATCGGAACTTCTCCCTGTGCCAGCGTTTTGATGGCCTCTGCCATGGGACCTTCGGTTTGACCAGCAAGCTCTACGCCGGGTCCAAAAAAATATACCTGAATATCCTGGTGTCGCATCGTCTTCAGGCGGCCGGCCAACACGGCATTGGCTAGCGCCTTGTCTTGAAGGCTCGGTCCTGCAGTTATCCAAAAAGCGATTTTGGCCATTTTTATACACTCCTTTTCACAAAGAGGCTTTTCAGCTTCCCTGTTTTTAATACTATACATTAACAAGTATTGGAGAACAACCTTAAATCATCTATGATCCCGACAAATACTTTTCGCCAAAATTCTTTAGGGCATCCAACACCGGTATTAGAGCCTCCCCTTTTGGGGTCAAAGCATATTCTACCCGAGGCGGCCGTTCAGCAAACCGCGTACGGACAACAACCCCTTCGTTGACCAAGTTCCGCAAACGCTGGGTCAATACGCGAGGATTAATACCTGCTTCTTGCAGCACGGTAAATCGTTTGGATCCAGACATCAGTTCACGCAAGATAATAATGGTGTATACGTCAGCAAACAATGTAGCGGTTCTTTGAATCGGGCAGGTAATATCTGCCCAATTACGGACCATGTATTCCACCTCGCATTACGCTCTGATGTCCTTACTATACACCACGACCAAGACCTATTCGTTTCCAGGTATGCACGGGTCCTTTTATCCACACATCATGAGGAAATATTTACCGCCTTGTAATGTCAGTTGCTTCTCATTCTCGATGCATCGGGCGCAATATGTTGCTAACCTGGTCCCTTTATCAGCATTAAATGTGTCGACTCCCTTAATTAATCCCACTGTGCCAATGCTAATCAGGTCGTCGGACTCTACTCCTTTGTTGTTATATTTTTTTACCACGTGAGCGACCAATCGCAAATTGTGTTCAATCAAACGACGTCGGGCATCGACGTCGCCTTCCCGCATTGCGGCCAAGGCCGACTGCTCTTCTGCCTCACTCAGCGGTTGTGGAAACGCGTTGCCCCCAATATATCCGACCAACCATAATGCTCCGCGAAGCGCGCCAGCTACCGCTAGCAACCATAGGCCTAAACCGGTCCACATAAGTTCCGTCTCCTTTGAACAATACTGTTTAGTCGTGCACAGAACGGTTTCATGACGCCAGGATTTTTTCAAATGAAATGTGTCATCCCTTCGTGATGGAAACCACGTTGACCAACATGCGGCCTTGTCCCCTTGATTGCAAGGATGACCACCACAGTCTATGCAACAACAGATCCCGAGGTGCCTGGCCTTTTAAAGAAACGAATCAAAATACTGTACACCCCGGGCAAACCGAGAACGTGATGTGGCCGTTGGGAAGTCATCGTACACCAGTCTCTTTACCAAAGCACAAGCGGATAAAGCACTGTGGGGTATGCCTATAACAGGAATTGACGGGTGCCGTTTTGAAAAGAACGGGTCCAGGCATCCATCACTCGCATCACCTCATATCCTTCAGCAAATGGTACTAATAGAGGAGATGCCGACTCTCCATCAATAGCACGCGCCATATCACCCAACAATGCGGTCATATTGCCTAGCAAATGGGGCGCGTTTGTAGGTAAGCTGACGGGCCATCCGGCGTCCGGTACCGCTAGCTCTTCCCAATCCATGCCTCGGCTCGTCCAAACCCGGAGGTCATTGTCCACCCGAATCGTCGCGTCAGTTCCCATTACCTCAAATCGAACTCCGCGGGCAGGAGGCGCGGCGACGTGCCATGTCAGGGATGCCGAAGCTCCGGAAGTTAAACGTAAGAATCCGACAAAGCCATCATCAGCTCGGGATTTCGCAGCGGAACGCTCAGGAACATCCCGAAGCAACTCCCCTGTGACATATTGGATATCTCCCAGCCACCATCGTAATGTATCAATCCAATGTGAACCAATGGCTCCTAAAAATCCTCCCCCATGGGACTCTTGTGCCAACCAATTTACCGATCTCTGGTAGGCAGCCTCGTACCCACCAGCTCCGCCGGCCATCACAACAGACAGCGGCACCCCAATCTTTCCCCCGTCAATCCACTCTTTGACAACTTGGCGTGCGGGGAAATAACGAAATTCATGATTAATCCAAGCTAATTTTCCGGTGTCCTCGGATACCCGCACCATTGCCCCAGCCTCGGCCAAGGATAAAGCCATGGGTTTTTCGCAAAGCACATGCGCGTCGTGTTCCATAGCATAGATGCTCATGTCGCGATGCCAGGAGGGATCTGTGGCAATACTGACAACGTCGGGACGCAATTCGTCAATTAATTGCCGCCAATGGGATGACCCGGTAATTCCCAAAGTTTTACCTAATTCCTCGCCCCTTCCTTGCCGCATAGAACCGACGCCCACTAATTGATATCGGTGATGCAATTGATAGGCAGGGACGTGCACTCGTGCCCCAAACCCTGTGCCAATAACCACAACCCGCAATGTATTCATGAAGACTCCCCCTTAGCCGATTTTTCACGTACCACATAACTCACTCTGGTCTCTGCTGCTCTCATTGGTTGTTGACTGCTCTCGTCAACATGAGACACCATCACACATCCCGTATTGATGGGACATACTAGACAGGTCGGTTTTTTTGCTGTACAAATCATGGCACCCATATCCATTAATGCCTGGTTGAATTCATATGCCAGTCCTTCAGGAATCACTGCTTCCGCCAATGACCACAGCCGATGTTGTATTTCCGCCCGTTTGTCTTTGTAGTCAACACCAAAATATCGGCCCAAAAGTCGATTAACGTTGGTATCCAAAATGGGGGCGTCCTGACCATAGGCAAAGGACAACACTGCGCCTGCGGTGTAGCGCCCCACTCCTGGTAATTCCATTAAGCCCTCTAAGGTATCGGGAAAATTGCCCCCACACTGTTCCATTACGTACGTCGCAATTCGATAGAGCCATTCCCCCCGAATTTTGTATCCCAGGGGGTCAGTTATTGCCTTAATGTCTTCCACAGGCCCCAGAGCACAATCGGCCACGGTGGGAAATCGGGTTAAAAACTCTTGGTATACCGGAATTACTGACCTCACGGTGGTCTGATGCAACAATATTTCGGAGACTAAAATATGGTAGGGATCTCGGCTGCCACGCCAGGGAAGGGCTCTTCCTTGGGCCCGGTACCAAGTCAAAATTTCTTCCTGAAACACCGTCAGCGGCACTTGATCAATGGTAGCTTCATATTTCAGGTGTCTCACAACACAACCTCCGCAATCTTAACGTCTAACGCCAGACCATAACGTGATCCCCAACGGTTATAGCACACCGCCCCGAAGTAGAACCACCAACCCACCAGTACCGCAAGCAAAAACCCCGCTACTGCAACCACAAACGCTGAGAAAACCACGACTCCCAAGCAAAAAATCCCTTGGGAAGAACTAGGGAAATGAGGGTTAGGACAACCCCCATCGTCACTGCCATCAGCACCAAGGCTACGATCACCCAAGAATATGTCAAGGTGGCAAATAGCAATCGAGTTTGATTCGGTACCAGTTGGGTAAACGGTGGACTCCTCGTTCCTCCTGCGACTGCCACCCGCCATAAAATGGAACCACCACATGATTGTACAATATTACCGTAAGATTGGTGATAACCACTGCTGCCACCATACAATATTCACGACTTATCCTCCAATTCCCTTCTTTTCCGTCAACCATACTGCCGCCTCATGAATTACCGCGATAATATTACTGGTTGCAGGCCCGCCGGCTACCAGGACTAAACCGTGATCTAGCGAAGTGTAAGCAACGGCATAATTTCCGTCGGGACGCCACACGGAAAACCGGATACCGCTGGTCACCACCGTCGGTAAGAATTGGGTCACTGCAGTCAACGTGCCCTCAGGGGCAGCCAACGGCCGCCCCACGCCAAAATGGGTCGTTGCCGAATTTATGGTCAATGAAGGCAGTTCGCCCTGATTCAGAAACGGCAAATACGCGCGCGCTACTTCAAGCGGAGTAGCCCAAAGCGCATGGCCCTCACTCAGCACTAATGGAGATGGCTTAGGCAAAGCCGGGTTTTTTACCAGTTGTCCCAGAACAGAAACCCCGCTGTCTACACCCAAGCGCATTAACGCTTGTTGAATCTTTCTACCACCCCAATCTGTTCCCAATTGCCCCAAGACATCCGATCCATGGGCTACCTGTTTCAATAATTGCGGGTTCGTCATGGCCTCGGCAATTAAAGGTGGCACTAACCCCAATCCTACCGGTCGAGGTTGCCAGGAAATATGGCGATTTGACGGATTCGATGCCACCATGCGAATCTGCCCCTGACCGTTTATAGCCGCCAACACGCCGCCATTGGGGATTAATGGTTCCAATTTCCGACTCAGGGCAATAGACAGAGAGGTTGATACGGGCCTTTGCTGTTTGACGCCCCATAGCCCCTGATTAAGAAAAAACGGGCCTTTGGAATAGACGGGTGCAGAACTCTCCACTAACATTAATGCAGCCGCCGACATTCCCGGAGCTGGCTGATACGCGGCAATTAATGTGGGGTATAACCCCGATATGGCCCAATGCCGGGCTTGAACGAACAGCGGAGAAGTTCCGTCCCAAATAAATTGACGACGATGCATCAACCTGGCACCGACTTGATGCTTGATTTCTCGTTGCGCCCAGTCCGGCAACAATTTCGGAACCACGACTAGCGCTGGCCTATGATACGATCTGGTTAACCGTAGGTCCTGCTGCCCGACAATCTGCCGACTCAACACCGGACTGGATGCGAAAGAGGGTACGGAGGAATAGCTGGGTGACCCGGGCAGTCGAAAAAATACCATCCAGATCCCTAACGCCGCTAGAATTGCCAAAGCAGCCGACGATCCTATAACAACCTGCCGATTCCACTTCACGATAATTCCTCCCTTTAACATCCTTGATAAAGGAAGGTTTTCCCAAATTATCTAGTTTTAGACCTGTCACCCTAATAATGAGCATTTGCGTAAGCGATATTAGCAAGATGTTGCTGGTAAGTGGTGGCGAACAGCATTTGTCCATTGGGCAACGTTAAAAAATACAAGTACCCGACAGGTGCAGGATGCAGCGCCGCAGAAAGTGCCGTCAATCCGGGATTGGCGATGGGACCTGGGGGCAGTCCACGACTTAAATAAGTGTTATAAGGGGATGCCACTCGTAGGTTTTGATAAGACAGGCCCCCATCTATTGGGTGTCCTATCGCATAACGAACTGTGGCATCCGATTGTAAGGGCATGTTCATCGCGATGCGATTTAAAAAAACCGCGGCAATGTTCGGAGCTTCCGCCGCCCGATTATTTTCTTGTTGCACAATCGATGCTAAAGTCACCCACTGAACCATACTCAGGTGTGAATGAACATGTAGATATAGCGGCAAAGCATCCGTCCGAAATGTTCGCCACATTGTCTCTAATGCTTCTTTAGCGGTGACTCCCCAAGGAAATGAGTAGGTGGCAGGGAACAAGTACCCTTCCAAGGGATCTCGCACGCCGGGCATCGGTCTCGGCATGCCCGAAAGTGGCCTTTGCTCCAATTTCTGATATTGATTAGCGGTTCCGATGTGGGCCGATACCAGACGTGCGACCACTTGTTGAACGGTGAAACCCTCGGGTATTGTTACTTTAATGACCACCACATCGCCTGACTTCATAATCCGCAAGATGGTATTAAGACTGTCACTGGGAGATAGACGGTAAACGCCGCTCTTTAAAGTTCTCGACAAATTTGCCGCGCGGCTTGCCAAATCAAACGCTAGCGCCGAACGGATAATCTTTCGGTACTCCAAGGTCGTACCAATTTGTGACGCGGTTTCGCCGGGAACCACCCGGATGTAGGCATACTCATGACTGAGAGGAGACAGCGGCAAAAATTGCCGCCATCCGTACGCCACCAATAAACAGATAACGGTAAAAAGCCCTGCCCACAACCAGTGTCGCCACGGGCGGTCCGGCCTTCGCCGTGGATTGGGTTTAGACATTACCACTCGCAGGGTCCTCTCTGCAGTAGGATAGATTACCGGGTATTTAGCCCCCCAATAGGGGGGCTTTTTCTTACAGGCAAATGCCCCATGTGTTCAACGAACCCACAACGCTTCCGACCAAGGACCATAGAATCATCCGGTGGGCAAGACATGACATTTTCTTTACTCGTCTTCAGATTCGTCTTCCAGTAAGTCTTCGTAAGCTTGCGCCACCTTTTCCCACTCATCCTCGGCTTCGATATCCACCAATATATCTTCGCCATCGGAATCCTTTTCCAACCTCAAAATGACGGCTTCCGCCTCTTCTTCATCTTCGGTGTCAATAGGCAACAAAATGGCGTACTCTTGACTTTCTACTTCAATCACGTCAACCACTACAAATTCATGATCATTGCCCTCTTCGTCGGTCAATGTAATGATTTCGTCGCCGTCCTCACCCATCGATCCTATAAGGTCCTTATCGTTATCTGACATCTCTGTCTCCTCTCTTCGCGAATGCGCCCTAGAGTTTAAGTACGACTCCAAAATTAGCGCCGCCGCTACCCCGTCTACTAATTTTTTCCGCTGTTCGCGGCGAACATCTTGCTCCACCAGCAATCGCTCGGCCTGCCGGGTGGTTAACCGCTCGTCCCATGTGGTCACGCGGCAGACCGTTACCTTTCGCAGTCGCTCCACTAAAGCCATGGTGCGTCCCGCTTGAGGTCCGACACTTGCATTCATGTTCAATGGCAATCCTACCACAATTTCGCTTACATTCCACTCTTTAGCCATCAAAGCCAAGGCCGCAACATCGTTACCCATGGCTGTCCGTCTCAGTGGAGGTTTAGCAGTGGCCAAAATGCCTAGCTCATCGCTAAGCGCCACCCCTATCCATTTATCCCCCACGTCCAATCCCATTATGCGTCTAGGCATCCGATGACTGTCGTTCCAACTGATTGACGTATTGGCGCAACAGTTCCTCCAGAAGCTCGTCGCGCTCAACCCGCCGAATTAAATTTCTTGCCCCTTGGTGACTGGTAATGTAGGCAGGATCCCCGGACAACAAATAACCGACCAATTGGCTTATAGGATTATACCCCTTATCTTTTAAGGCGCTATAAACTTCGCGCAGAACGGCGTCGGCTTGGTTCTCTGCCTCCTGATGACCCCACAGTCGACGGGTCTCATCTGATGGTTCCATGCCTTCACTTCCTTTCTTTCTCTAGGTTGGCCTCTAAATACGCTATCCGGCTACTACCAGCCGTTCCGACAGTATGCGGCGAGCTTCTGCCAACAATTTGGGCACGCCGTCGGAGTCTTTCCCTCCTGCCTGTGCCATATCCTGTTTGCCGCCACCGCCGCCCTGAATTAACGGTGCAAGAACTTTAACCAAATTTAGGGCATCAAGTCCGCGGTCCACAAGGGTTCTTCCTAAATATACAACGAACGAAGCACGGTCACCATGTCTAGCTGCTAATATTGCGCCGTCTAGCGACGGTTTGGCCCCGTCTAGCATTTGACGCAGGGCGTCAATCGACGGCGACTCCACTTCTGCCACCACCAGTTTCCATTCGCCCAATACCCATGGTTTGGCAGCCAAGTGGTGTCCTTCCTCTTCTCGTTGCAATCGCCGCAGTTGCTCCACTTCAATTTCTCGGCGGTGCAGTGCTTCGGTTAATTCGCTAACCCGCATGGCCAATTCCTCGGGGGGGACACCCCGAAATATCGATTGCAAATCATCAATCGCAGTCCGCTGAATTCTAAATGCCGTCAGTGCGTTGGTTCCGGTTACTGCTTCAATTCTTCTCGACCCACCACCAACACTTATCTCCGACACAATGGCAAACAACCCAATTTCCCCAGTTCGCGTGCAGTGGGTTCCTCCACACAGTTCTTTCGAAGCGTCCGGCACACTGACCACGCGGACTATTTCGCCATATTTATCACCAAAAAATGCGAGCGCCCCCTCTGCCTGGGCTTGATCACGATTCATCTGTAGTGTCTCTACGGGCCGATCCTCAAGAATCCATTGATTGACGATGTCTTCAATGTCCCGTATCTGCTCCGGCGACAATGGCTTCGGATAGGAAAAATCAAACCGCAGCCGAGCCGGTGCCACATATGACCCGGTTTGGTGAACGCCCTCGCCCAACACCTTGCGGAGGGCAGCATGAAGCAAGTGAGTGCCGGTGTGATTTCTCATCGCGCCCTGGCGTTTTTTAGCATCCACCGTGAGATCTAATGTCTCTTTGGCATCGATATACCCTTCTATTACTTCTACGAAGTGCCAGATATCTTGCCCGTTCTTCACGACATTAAGCACATTCGCCACCCCATGAGGTCCGGCCATCCATCCAACGTCGGCAACTTGACCTCCGCCTTCAGGGTAAAACGGCGTGTGGGACAACCATAGCCAACCCGTCTCCCCAGTCACCAACCGCCCTACCTGGTCATCTCCAATAAACATTGCAGTAATCGGTTGCTGCTCCCAATGCAAATACCCATAGCCTTCAAATACCGTCTGACCCAGATGAGGTAGAGTCTGCCCCGGTTTAAGCCGGCCCCGACGGGCTCGCTCCCTCTGTTCGCCGAGAGCCCGGTCAAACGCCTCTTGATCCACCAAAATGCCCCGTTCCTCGGCGGCATCCAATGTCAAATCCAAGGGAAAGCCATACGTGTCGGCCAGAAAGAAAGCTTCTTCCCCTGGCAACGTATCCCCTCTCTCAAGACCGCTAAGTTTTTCATTTAATACTTTCATTCCAGTGCTCAGCGTCATCGCAAATCGTTCTTCTTCGGTGCGAATATGGTCTTGGATGAGAGATTGCCCTTCTATCACCTCGGGATAAGCGGATCCCATGGTCTGTCCCACCACCGGGACCAATTGCCACAAAAATGGTTCTTCAAATCCCAACAACAATCCGTAACGCACTGCACGGCGAAGAATTCGGCGCATTACGTACCCGCGATCCGAGTTGCTAAACGATACCCCTTCAGCCAATAAAAACGTCACTGACCGAACATGGTCTGCAATGACGCGATGGGGCATCCCCTCCGGCCCAAGTACATACGTGCGCCCAGACATTTTCGTGACTTGGTCAATGAGTGGCTTCAACAAGTCTGTCTCGAAATTAGAATCGACACCTTGGAGGTAGGCAGATATCCGTTCCAACCCCATTCCGGTGTCAATGCTGGGTTTGGGCAGTGGCGTCAACGTTCCATCCGCTGCCCGGTTGTATTGCATAAACACCAAGTTCCACACTTCTTGAATCCGATCGCACTCACAACGTCCCAATCCGCAATCGGGGCCACACGCGAACGCCTCTCCACGGTCTACAAAAATCTCACTGCACGGCCCACAAGGTCCCGTGTCACCCATGGCCCAAAAATTTTCTTTTTCCCCCATGCGTACGATACGTTCTGGAGGCACTCGAGCGATTTCTTGCCAAAGCTGAAACGCTTCGTCATCCGTTTCAAATACCGTAATCCACAGCACGTCAGGAGATATTTTCAATTCTTCCGTTAAAAACCCCCACGCTAGCCGGATCGCCTCGGCTTTAAAATAATCCCCAAAAGAAAAGTTTCCCAGCATTTCAAAAAATGTTTGGTGCCGAGCAGTTTTTCCTACTTGGTCCAAGTCGTTATGCTTACCTCCTGCACGCATGCATTTTTGCACGGTCACTGCGCGATGGTAAGGCCGTTCTTCTAAGCCCATAAACACATCTTTGAATTGCACCATGCCGGCGTTAGTAAACAGCAAGGTTGGATCCTGGGCCGGAACCAAAGGCGAACTCGGTACCCTTTGATGGCCTCGTTCTTGAAAATATTGAACAAATCGCTCACGAATATCTGCGGATCGCATAGGGTTCCCCACCTTATTCTCGTTGGAAATGGCTAGATCCAATGTGTTTCATTGTACCGACCCGAGCAAGGGGAGGTCAAGGCTAGATTGTAAATCGACGGTATAAATGACTAAATAGCACTTTCAACACCGCGGCCGCCGGTACGGCCAGCAGCAGCCCCAAAATTCCCCCTAATTCCCCTCCCGCCAAGATAGCAAACACCACCACCAGCGGATGAAGTCCGACCGACTCACCCATTATCTTTGGGGCAATCACAGTGCCTTCCAACTGGTGAATGGCGATAAATCCTAACACTGTGTCCAATGCGGTCCAGGGGGAAATATTAAGCGCCAAAACGACCGCTGGCAGGGCACCAGCAATAGGGCCAACGTAGGGGATGACATCAGTCACGGTTGCCACCGCCCCAATCAATAACGGGAATGGCAAACCCAAAATGATAACCAATGTGGTGGATAGGGCGCCCACTAGCAAAGCTACCAACAACTGACCCCGGATAAATCCATTCAGTGCACGGTCCAAGTCAAACCCCAGTTTAAACATGGAGGGACGCCACTCAAGCGGCACCACATCCCAAAATCTCGAACGTACCCGATCCAAGTCCTTTAGCAAATAAAATCCCAAAACCGGAGCCACAACCACGCTGATGACTCCCGGCACCAAACCAAAAATAGCCGCAAATATGCCTTTGATCACGCCATACAATTGACTTTGCAAGTGCTTGCCAGTAGCAGTAATTGCGGTGCGGACAGAGGACGGAATCGGGGCTTGGTGTAGCCGTGTCAGCCACAAGTTCCAGGTAAACTGAGCGCTGTTAATAAATGCCGGAACCATTTTTATCAAGTGCACACTTTCTTGAACCAAAAGCGGCACCATATATAACACTCCGGTGGCCACCGCAAAACCTAACAAGATGTAGACAATCAAAATGGCCACAATTCGGTTTAATCCATGGCGAACAAAAGCCTCCACGAGAGGTGCCAGCAGGTACGCTACCACAAATGCCAAGATAAACGGCATCAAGACAGCCCGTGTGTACCACAGGAGAAGCAATCCCCCGGTCATCAGCGCGATCAAAAGTCCCCAACGATACCATCGCAAGGGACTTGACCGCGATGCCAATTTCACCAATGCTTTCCCACCTTGCTAAAACTAACTCAATCGGCGGCGCGCCATATGCACTAAGCCCTTGCTTCCCGTCCTGGCGACTTTCCAAGCACGTGGACCCATCCGCCTCGCCCCTCGCAGGGCGACCTTCGCCCAACTCGGTCGTGGTCGGTTAAGCAGCCAAATTCCTGCCATTACCGCCCCCACCAGCGCTCCTGTCATCATCCCGTTCATATAGCGTTTCATGACGTCGTCATCCCCTCCAATCCCGCATCCGGCTCGATACGCGATAACTCACCATCTGCTTCTACACGATACATGCGGGTTCCCCGATGTCCTACTTGAAACTCAATAAAGCACTCCCAACAATAATATTGCCCGGTACCCACTTTACCCACATTGCGTCCTTGGCATCCGGGGCAGATAGGATCCACTGCCACTTTTACAACCTCACTTTACTCTCTAAGGTGTTCCCTGATAGCCTGCCCCTTGGTGGCGTATTTTAATCTGGCCTGCCGCATCTTGTGAAATTTGTTCTACGGGCACTACCACGGATCCATGCAGCAAATCAGCCAATAGCCCCCTGGATACGATAATCCGGCGTACCACCAACGTTTCCTCGTCAATCACTAAATCTTTTAACAGCCCCACTACCCCTCCATTACCATCATAGATTTGCCGACGACGGTAAATCCAATCATTGTGAATCCGTTCCTGACGCCAATGTCTAGTACGTTTTTCTACTACTGCACGCGTGACTATCTCAACCCCGGTAGGGGTAACACGGACCCCATTTTGTGATGGTAAAAATAACGTGCGAAACGGTGAAGAGTCCAGGACAAAACCTTCCACCGTCATAGATGACCAGTCGACCACAACCTCTTGGACCAAGGTCCAATTCCGTGGACGTCCTTGAACTCGGACAGGCAAGCGTAGCAAATGCCATCGAGTCACCATGCAATGAACATCCTCTCCCATTAGGGAGCGATTTTGCCTCCCCCCACGAGTACTTCATCTTGGTACAACACAGTAATCTGCCCCGGAGATACTGCCCATTGCTGATCAGCAAACCGAACCATTGCGCTTTTTTTCGACAACACTTGCCAAGTTGCTGCCGACGGTTCCATGTTGTACCGAATCTTGGCTTGCCCATGCAACAATGTTTCCGCGGTCGGCTCTCCCAGCACGTAATGTGTCTCCACCACGTGGACTTCTCTGGACTCCGCCTGCTGGCGCGATCCTACCACTACCCGGTTGTGCTCCTGATCCAAGCCCACGACGTAGTGCGGTTCCCTGACCGCAATCCCTAGTCCTCTCCGCTGGCCGATGGTATAAAACGCAATCCCTTGATGTTCTCCCACAACCCGACCGTCGGTGTCCACAATCTCTCCCGGATTTAGCGCCTCCGGACGATGCAAACGTAAATATCCTTGATAGTCGTTTTTAGGTACAAAGCAAAGTTCTTGACTGTCAGGCTTATGTGCTGTTAACAGGCCCGCACTTTCCGCAATGTTTCGGCTCTCCTGTTTTGAGTATTCCCCAAGTGGAAACAAAAGATGCTCCAAATCATCCTGCTCCAAGGTATACATTAAATAGCTCTGATCCTTAGCATGGTCGCGGCTTCTCAAAAGTAACCGCCCGGTGTCCGTTTCTTGAACCCGCACGTAATGGCCCGTAGCCAGGTAATCCGCTCCATTTTCTCGTGCCCACTCCCACATTGCCCCGAACTTGATGTGCCGATTGCACATCGCGCAGGGATTGGGAGTAACCCCCGCTAGGTATCCTTCCTCGAACGGCCGAATCACACGCTCGTAAAATGGTTCCTCCACATCAACCAAATGGTGGGGAATGCTGAGCTTTTTGGCGACACGTCTAGCGTCAATAATAGCTTCTAGAGAGCAACAACTGTTCGTTGTTTCCGCGGGCAAATGACGCATCGTCACCCCCACCACATCGTATCCTTGTTGCTGCAGCAAAACGGCGGCTGCCGAGGAATCGACGCCGCCGCTTAATCCGACAACCACGGTCTTGCCCATAATCATCCCCTACTTTCCAGCAAGTGTTCTAGTCGGCGTTTCCCCACTCCTCGTTGCAATGCGATTAGCATTTCAAAGGTCATCGCTGCCATTGTCGCAGTGACTGCTTCTTGCACGCGGCTCCACACGTCGGGGCCAACGCAATTGTCCATGTCCGCACAGCCGCTGGCTTCGTCAGTACTGCAATCGGTGAGCATGATCGGCCCTTCTACCGCACGGACAACATCATAGACTGAAATCAAAGACGGCGGTTTTGCAAGCATATACCCGCCTTGGGATCCCCGCATCCCCACAACAATGCCCGCCCTCCTCAAAGAAGGCATCAATTGTTCAAGATACTGCTCCGAAATATTCTCGGCCTTTGCGATCCAAGTTACGGCCACTGGACCTTGCCCATATCGCAAAGCCAGTTCGTACACAGCCTTGACGCTGTATCGGCCTTTGCTCGATACTTTGATCATGGTCCACCGTCCTTTGGAGTTCTCTGCCTTTAGGTTATCATCGGCGCCTCCTTTGGTCAAATGAAGTTCTATTAATATTTGCGTTCTTTTGGTTGAAAATGGGTGATGAAAGCCGTATCGGCGCGGGCATGGGCCCCCCGACTTTCCTTGGGAGCCCACGCCCCTTACAGTAACCTTCTCCGCCAGATCCAGGAGGGCGCCTGTTTCGATGTAGCCAATTTAAAGTGTGAGCCTGTTCCATCCCTTGCGCTTCGATTGTATTTGTATAATAAGGTTTTTGGGGTTTTTTTGGCGTTTTTGAGGCTGATCCTGCGGGTGCTGCTTGTCAGATGAGGGGATCCCCCGCACGCCGAGAAGAGGATACACCCAAACTCCTCTCCCCTCTGCCCTTCTGCAGAGGGAGAAAAAGGTCAGACGAAGGCTGTTGTCTATTTTTGTTTGCGGTTTTAAGCAACTGCTGACACCACTGATATCAAAAACCATCAACCGAACGCCGTTGAGAGCGCAATAGAAAAACACTGCAAATAACGCCAAATCTGCGCAATTAAATAGGCCACCTTGTGGCCCTATGCAATAGCCAAGCCCAGGAACCCATTCGGTAGCTGAAAATCGCATCATTCGCGTGCAGTGGTCGCGGCTCAATGGATTGAGCTCACCTGGAGGTACTCCCAATGTCGAGATTTTATAATGGACAAGTACGCTATGAGTTCCCCCGAAAGCAACCAACCCCGCTGCAACAAGTCTCGCAGCGGGGTTTCCCCCCAAATTCCCTATCCTTGGACGGATTGTTCGGTGGCAGCGGGTGCCTTCTTCTTTTTAAACAACGCCCTCAAGGGATCCCAGTATTGATCCGCTACTCGCTCTTTCAGTGGAATGATAGCGTTATCGGTAATGCGAATATGCTGTGGACACACTTCAGTACAACACTTGGTAACGTTGCACATGTTCAGGCCCGCCTCATGGGCCAACATCGGGACACGGTCTCCTCCGTCTCGAGGATGCATTTCAAACTCCGCCATCTTAACCATAAAGCGAGGTCCAAAATATTGGTCCTTAGCATTGTGATCCCGCAGAACGTGGCAAACATCCTGACACAGGAAGCACTCGATACAATGGTGAAACTCTTGAATCCGGTCAACGTCAAACTGCTGCATTTGAAATGGCACCGGTACCGCAGGTTGAAAGGCGGGAACCTTCTTTGCCACTTCATAGTTCCACGAGACATCAGCCACTAGATCTTTAATAATCGGAAAGGTTTGCATGGGTCGAATATGGACCGTTTCACCAACGTAGTCGTCCAGCCGAGTCTTGCAAAGCAGTTTTGGACGGCCGTTAATTTCAGCCCCGCACGATCCGCAATGTGCTGCCTTGCAGTTCCAGCGAACCGCCAAATCCTGAGCCTGATGGGCTTGGACTTGGTGCACCGCGTCCAAAACCACCATACCCGGGGTTAACGGCACTCGATACTCGACTTCCTGTCCGCCTGCCGCATCGCCGCGGAAGATACTTAAGACGATTTCCTCGCTCATCGCTATTTCTCCTTTGCTTGCTGTTGCGACGCGTACACGCCGGGCGCCACGCCTCGATCAAACAACTGCGACAATTCCGGGGGCATTGATGGAACTGCCACTTCCCGGACTCTCACAGCATCTCCGTCAAGATCTTGGACATAGTTCCACTGCCCTACTTCCGACAATTCATCAGGATAATCAGTGCGCCAATGGGCACCCCGGCTTTCCTTGCGGGCCAGTGCTCCGCGCACAATCAGCTCCGCCAAGGTTAGCATGGACTGCACCTCGAACACCGCGTGCCAACCGGGGTTATACACCCGAGATCCAGTAACTCCCACGTTTTGGGCCCGTATTTGAAGGTCCGTCAGCTTGGCAAGGCCATCTTCCAACATGGGGCCATCACGTACAATGCCCGCATGATCAGACATAATTTCCTGCAACTGCTCGTGGAGCAGGTAGGGATTTTCTCCATTGGACACACTAAACGGCTTTAACACCCGGTTCATTTCTTGTTCCACGTCGCTCTCCGACACTTGGGGAAGGGACGTATGATCCTGTACGTATTCCAACGCTCCGTCCCCGGCACGGCGACCAAATACCAGAAGGTCAGCTAAAGAGTTTCCACCCAACCGATTGGCCCCATGCAACCCGCAGGCCACTTCTCCGGCAGCAAACAGCCCCGGGATATTGGTGGCGCAGCTTTCGGCTTCCACTCTCACTCCACCCATGGTGTAGTGACAGGTGGGAGCGACCTCAAACTTCTCTTTGGTAATATCTACATCAGCTAAGGTTAGGTATTGCTCGTACATACCAGGCAGTTTACGCTTGATAAACTCAGGGCCTTTATGGGTAATATCCAGCCAAGCACCTCCATGCGGAGTGCCACGACCCGCCTGCACTTCTTTGAAAATGGAACGGGCTACTACATCGCGCGAAGACAACTCTTTCCGCTCCGGGTCGTATTTCAGCATAAAGCGGTCACCTTCGGAATTGTATAGCAATCCGCCTTCACCCCGCACGCCTTCGGTGACCAAAAGCCCCCGAACTCCGGGTGGCCATACCATCCCGGTCGGGTGGAACTGGACCATTTCCATATCCATCAATTCAGCCCCGGCGCGAAATGCCAACGACGCCCCATCTCCTGTACTTTCCCAGGAGTTAGAGGTCACTTTGTAAATCTTGCCCCAACCGCCGGTGGCAAGAACAATGGCCTTGGCTCGAAACAGAACGAATTTCCCGGTGGAGCGGTAATAGGCCAGCGCGCCGGCAATTCGGCCGTCACCATCCAATAGTAGTTTAGTAATCGTCACTTCCTGGTGCACCGTAATATCCTGGCTAATCGCCTTATATTGCAGAGTGCGCAACAACTCCATCCCGGTCCGGTCTCCAATATGCGCCAACCGACGGAAAGTATGTGCGCCAAAAGGCCTCTGCATAATCTTTCCTTCAGGAGTTCGGTCGAACACTGCACCCCATTCTTCCAATTCCAGTACTCGCTCTGCGGCCTCTTTGGCAAACAACTCGACCATTTGATAGTTGTTGATGAAGTGCCCGCTCCGCATGGTGTCATAGAAATGGGTTTCCCAGCCATCCCACGGGTCCAAGTTGCCTAAAGATGCGGCAACCCCACCTTCGGCCATAACGGTGTGGGCCTTGCCTAATAAGGATTTTCCGATTATGCCCACTTTGACCCCAGAAGACGCCGCCTGCACTGCAGCACGAAGTCCAGCACCGCCAGAGCCAATCACCAAGACGTCATATTGATGCGACTCCAAGGTCGCAAACTGTTCACTCGCCATATTAGAACAACCTCGGATCGTTGAAGACTCCCATAATCAGGAGACGAATGTATAAATCGGCGGCCCACACCGAGAAGAGCGATGCCCAAGCCCAACCACCGTGAAAGTGATTCCATGACGAAACCCGGCGCCACCACTTGTATCCCGTGGACGGCTTGCCATTCGCACAAGAGAAGCAGTCTTTACGACCACCCACCATGTTCCGGAAAGCATGGCAAGAAAAGGTATAGGCGGTTAGCAACACGGCATTAATCAGTAAAATGATGGATCCTACACCAACACCAAATCCGTTTTTGAAAATAAATGCTTGTACGGTATCTTTCCATAGGAAAATAAGAACTATCACTGCCAAATACCATGCATAGCGATGCAGATTGTTTAAATTAAACGGGAAACGACGTTCCCCAGTATATACCCGGGTCTTGTGAGAGTTCGGTTCTGCCACCGCGCAGCCCGCAGGATGAAAGAAAAAACCGCGGAAATATTCCTTGCGGTAATAGTAACAAGAGAATCGAAAAAGAAACGGTACCCATACCACATAAAGTGCGGTTAAGACATGAAATCCAAACCAACTCGCAACCCCTGGAGAAAAAAACGGCGACACGTAATTTTGATACGTGCCGGTATTGTGCCAAAACACTTCCCAAATTGCGTAAATCACAAATCCACCCAAGGCCACTATGGTAAAAGCAGGTTCTACCCAGTAAGGCAAATGTTTTTCTGCCTTTTTTCGACTTGGGACCGTGGTTTGCATCGGCTGCGCCATTAGAATCCTCCTCTGTGAGGCATTGATCGTGAAAAATGCACAGCATCAGTATAACTCACGTGCATACCTGTGATCTCACTCTCAGTCTAAACTAAAAATTCAGATATGATGTAGAATTAATGGGAAGTCCACCAATGATCCAACCGTTTTCTAACATCATTCTCCTGTCCCTGATCGGATGGTTGATATATTGCAACGCCGTCAAGTTCTGGAGGGCGATAGCGCTGAGGAACGAAGTGCCCCGGGCTGTCGTGCGGATACTGGTAAGGCTCGTCAATATCCGGGCGGTAATGACGGTCACGGAGATGGTCGGGAACTTCCAAATTGGGCCATCTTTGGAGAATATTGTCTAGCCTTTCTAAGGCCGCGACTACCGTATTGGATTTAGGTGCCCCAGCTAAATAAATAACGGCCTCCGCTATGGGAATTCTGGCCTCCGGAAGCCCTACGGCATTGAGAGCGGTCCAAGCGGCCGCGGCCATCGTCAACGCGTGCGGATCCGCCAAGCCGATGTCTTCGGCGGCATGCACTAAAATCCTTCGCACAATATAGCGAGGATCGTCGCCGCCAGCCAGCAATCGTCCCATCCAATACAGCGCAGCGTCGGGGTCCGATCCGCGAATGCTTTTGATAAATGCAGAAGTGATGTCATAATGGCGATCCCCACCGGTATCGTGGTAATGGGCAGAGTCTTGCCACACCTGGTTTACGTGAGCTGCCGTTATATGATCGGTGTCGTCGGCATCCGCCATCCAGGCTACCCGTTCCAAGAGGCTCAATGCCAACCGGCCGTCGCCAGCGCAACGTTGAGCCAAAATGCTGAAGACTTCCCGATCGATGAATCCCGAATGCCACCATTCCTCTCGCCGGCTCCAAGCACGATCCAAAATAGCGACTAGGCTTTGCTCATTCAAAGCATGGAATTGCACCAAAAGACATCGAGACACTAGAGCACTGTTAAGTGAGGCCCATGGATTTTCCGTGGTCGCTCCGATCAATACGACGGTACCATCTTCCACAAATGGCAACAATACGTCTTGTTGGCCTTTGTTGAATCGATGAATTTCATCAACAAATAAAACCGTGCCTCGTCCTTCGTTAGCCCACAACTGCCGCGCCGCATCGGCCGCCCGGCGAAGATCGGCAGCACCCGAATCAATAGCCGACAGTGAGACAAAACGCATCTTTCCGGACCCCGTCAAGATCTTCGCCGCGGTGGTCTTGCCAGTACCTGCAGGCCCGTAAAAAATTGCTGATCGTAACCTATGTTCCAATAAATTGCGTAAGACACCACCCGTTCCAGTAAGGTGATCCTGTCCCGCAAGTTCGTCCAACCGCACCGGTCTGAGGCGCCATGGCAGCGGAGCACTTTGTTCCCGGTCACGATCTCCGGCGTCGGCAAATAGATCAGGGCCCGGTGATTTAGGCATGGATATGTTCCGAAAGATCGCGAAAGACACGCAGTGCGTGAGTCACGCCTTCGTCGTCTATATCCAAATGAGTCACCAGTCTAACCCTTTGCGGTCCCATGGTCCCGACTAGCACCTGGTTTTGGGCTAAGTGATCGACAGCGTGCGTGGCCACCGCGACAGGAAAATCCAGCATCACCATATTGGTAGGCACCGCGGGCAACATCACCTGATAACCCATCTCAGACAGCGCATGAGCCATAAGGCGGGCACGGCCATGGTCTTCCTCCAATCGTTGAACGTTGTTGGTCAAGGCATATAACCCTGCTGCGGCAATAATGCCGGCTTGGCGCATGCCGCCCCCCAACCATTTGCGAAAAATTCGGGCACGATCAATAAAAGGTCTTGAGCCTAGCAAAACCGAACCAACGGGTGCACCCAATCCTTTGGACAGGCAAATCGACACTGAATCGACAGGTTGTGCTAGATCTCTCCCAGAAATCCCGAAGGCTATCGCTGCATTAAACAATCGGGCCCCATCTAAGTGCACCCCAAGCCCGTAAGATCGCGCTTCATCAATTAACGGAACTAATCGGTCCAAACGAATGGCTGCACCGCCGGCCCGATTGTGGGTATTTTCCAAGCACAACAAGCGTGGATTCGGATGGTGAATGTTTTTAGGGCGGATGGCCTTTCGTAATATTTCCGGAGTTGGGGTCCCTTCGATACCCTCAAGCAAATTCCAGGTGACACCACCCCACATAGCGGCGGCACCGCCCTCGTAATAATAGGCGTGGTTGTCACGGTGAATAAAAACTTCGTCGCCGCGCTCGGTATGGGTTAATATAGCGACTTGGTTGGCCATGGTCCCGCTGGGCATAAACAGGCCAGCCTCTTTACCCAGCATTTCCGCAGTGACTGCCTCGAGCTGGTTAACGGTAGGATCCTCGCCATAGACATCGTCCCCCACCGCTGCTGTCATCATGGCATCACGCATAGCGTCGGTAGGTCGCGTTACCGTATCGGAACGAAAATCGGTTCCCATCTCTATAGTCCTAGCCGCTTTAGCAGCTGGGCTTTGGGCAGTGCTCCCACAACTCGACCGGTTTCCTGACCATTTTGAAATCGGATCAGGGTTGGAATGCTCATAACCCCATGTTCTGCAGCCAAGTTAGGATTTTCGTCAACATTGAGTTTAGCAATAGTGACCGTTCCAGCACGCTCATTGGCCACTTCTTCTAAAATAGGGCTAATCATTCGGCAGGGCACGCACCAGGCGGCCCAAAAGTCCACAATCACTGGAGTTTGCGACGATTTAACCACCGATCCAAAATTATCCTGATTGACCACCACTACATTTTCGGACATAAGCCATCCCTCCAATTTTCTTCCCGATCTTACCAGGGAACAGCATTAAAGAGAAGACACGAATGCCTTCTCTTTAATGCCTCCCCACATGTGCCGTGAAGATTCGACGTTTTGAACCTGCTCGAAAGCAGGTGGGTGCCTCCCGTTCGCTTTCGTAGTCCCCATCACCGAAGTGGGGGCAGGACGGCCGCGAGACTGAGGTCAGGCTCCCTATGTTTTGGTGTTGGCTCAAAACATATCGACCGGTAACACGCACACCGCAGGGCGACTAAAATTATTATAAACCCATGGTTCGATCGCCGCAATGGCAATAAAGCCCACCAGAGCCAAGTCTGGTGGGCTTGAACCAACTACGAGAGGTCTTCTTCGTCCTTGGCCATGTTGGTGACCATGTCAGCCAGCATTTCCTTGTCTTTACGGTTGCTGGCCTGCCATACGCGTTTCGCGAGACGGTCTTCTGGTGACTTGGCCTCGACGTTGGACTGCATCATGGCATCTCCCATCTCAATCACGTCTTTTTGCACGTCATTGCTGCCGTTCTGCAGACGGTTCTTGACCCGGGACTTCAAATCCTGAAAGGATTGAGGCACACCTTTTGCCAAAACGAATCCCTCCCTCGATAGTGATCGGAGCTTTGCACTCCACAGCATAGTCTTAGCCCAATTGCCAAAATATCATACCTCAACACGAATATTCGAAGACGAATTCTCCCACAATAGCACTGTCCGCATAGAAAAGGTCAAAGACCTCATGTAGGAGGTGAGCTATTTGAATTGGGTAGGTGCCATTGTCCGCTTTATTGTCGCAGCCTTGGTTTTAATGTTGCTGGGATATATCGTCCCCGGTTTTTCGCATTTGGGTTTTTGGTCAGCCCTGCTGGCCGCATTAGTGATTGCTCTGGTGGGATACGTCATCGAAGCGATGTTCGGCAAATCAGTCTCTCCATATGGGCGGGGCCTCGTAGGCTTTTTGGTTTCCGCTTTGGTTGTCTATCTTTCCCAAATTGTGGTTCCAGGCATGCATGTCACCATTCTCGGCGCTTTAATCGCAGCGTTTGTCATCGGGCTAGTCGATTTGTTCATTCCCACTGCTGTTCGTTAGCGCACCAGTGCGGTAGTCCCCATCTAAATTGGGCGACTACCGCATTATGGCTGTCTAGTATACAGTTTTCCATGCAACTTTTAGCCGTCCACAGCATAAAAACATCTGTCAATGACGTCGTGATCCCCCAGACGCTTGCACAGTGTCACCAACTGTTCCAACAACTAACGGTAGGGTTGGGAATCATCCAAACCCGGCGCAATAACCATCATGCATCCCCAGATAAGTCAGGTGTGCGCCTTTGACATCCTCAAGGGTTATGGCAACCTGAGCATTATGGAAAGTTACCGTGGCAAATGCGCATAGGGCGCCATTTTTTACCAAAGTTCTTGACATAACGTTTCGGTGAGTAGGTACCACGTGGACCACTTTTCACGGCTAGTCAGACCGAATGTATCCCAAATTGACCAGCTATCTT
>JAJZZP010000055.1 GCA_021797515.1 Bacillota bacterium
CAATTACAAGCATTCAATCAGTCCGCCTAAATGGCCAAAGTGGAAAGCGGAAAAAGTAGCGGATTCCCAAGGCTCGCGGAATAATGGGCGCCTCAAAATAGCGTATTTTGAGGGTGCGAAACTCAAGTCTCATCTACATCCGCGATTTACTCGGCCATAGTGACGTCGCCACAACAGAAGTCTATGCGCGGGCCGACACAGAGATGAAGCGTCAGGCGTTGGAGGCCGTCCACATTCCGGCATGGTCCCGTCACCGGCTCAATCGGCCGAAGATACGGAGCTTTTGCAATGGATTCAACTTCCTTGCAAGCCGTCAACCTAGAAGACTTATGTAAAGATAAATACCGTAGCGTACTCGGCTTTTCACCTGAGTACGCTCAATTCTTTGCATAACGTGCAGATTTGCATAAAAAATTGAACATCGCCTGTTCTCGGTGATTAGCATGAATTGGCGCGGTCGGGTTTTACGCACGATCGAGGCGTTGGCCCAATGTATTGGGAATACACGGACGACGAAGGGGTTAACGGTCCAAGCACAACTGGATACGACGGGCCAGCCCGTCGGGTAGGCCCATCTCAAATTGGTGCCCGAGAACTTTCATGGCGAGTGGAATTATGTGATCGCCCCACAACCCCAAAAGGAGTAGGTTATTTTGCCGGGAGTCCTTAGGAGTTAGAGTATGCCAATATTCGTTAGTGCGACCTAACCAAACAGAAAAAATACTATGGGGAAAGCTCCTGAAGCGGCTGACGGAAGAGGCCCATCCGCACCGAGAAGGACCGAAACACACTGTACCAACTGGCAAAGAAGGCGGACGTCAGGCGATATCGCCAGGGCTAGCCGGATTCGCCGTCATAATCTGGGCGGTAAGAAACTCCGCAAGAAGCGTACCCAAGGCGAAGCCGCGATTAAAACCGTCGTAACGCAGGCGCTCCAAACCCGGCCGTCTGTTGTGCGGGTCGGAGGACCTGACCCACATGCGAGGCCGTACTAAAAGCCGCAAACTCTCGCGGATCATCTCCCGCTGGGCAAGATCTACCCTACGGGAACGGCTGGAGTTTCGGACCGAGGTGGGAGGTCCCGCCTTGAACATAACGCCCGCGCATTCCCCTTCTTAGGCGCAAACCAAGAGTTGTGGTTTAGTCTAAGGACATAGGGCCGGAACGGTCCGAATCGACGCCTGGGGAGATCCAGCATAAGACGTACGTGGCCTAACGGCTCGGCGCAGCGGTCGTAGAACCAGGAATTTCTAGAGGGTGACCTCAGAAACCCCCGCCTCACCCCGTTAGGGTCAGGCGGCGGGAGAGTTCATACGGTCAATGTTGCACGGATATCACGGCTAATCAACCCGATACCCCCAAAAATGATAGACACATTGTTTATCACAGTGCATCTATCATTTTTGCCTTCATTTGTGTTGGCACTCGTTACGTTATCAACATATCTCCGGGCTCAAGCCTCGCTTGCTTCCGCCCCTGGCATATGCGCCTTCAATTTAGCAAAAATCATTCGTCCAGCAGCCGTTTGCAATACAGAAGTCACTACTACAGAAACCGTCTGTCCGATGAATTTGCGTCCTCCATCGACGACAATCATGGTGCCGTCGTCCAAGTATCCGATACCTTGTCCTGATTCCTTGCCATCTTTAATCACATGCACTACCATCTCTTCACCGGGCAATACGACGGGTTTTACCGCATTGGCCAGTTCGTTGATGTTTAGCACTGGTACCCCTTGCAATTCTGCGACCTTGTTTAAGTTGAAGTCGTTGGTAATGACCTTGCCATCCATGATTTTTGCCAATTTCAACAACTTAGAATCGACTTCTAACGCCGGATCCACTTCTTTCTCGTAAATTTGCACCGATGTTTTGAGCTCTTTTTGGATATGATTCAAAATATCCAATCCCCGCCGTCCGCGATTTCGTTTCAAAACGTCGGCGGAGTCTGCGATATGCCGCAATTCTTCCAATACAAAGCCTGGGATGATCAACGGCCCTTCAAGAAACCCACTCTGGCAAATATCAGCAATACGCCCATCAATAATCACGGATGTGTCCAAGATTTTCGGTTTAGAAACGTCCCCGGCGGCCGCTAGAGGAACTCGTTCCCGATGTTTAACCCGTGGCAACCAGTTTTGTGGGCGCATAATTTCATCTTTTTTCCGCAGTCCAACCAAGAGCCCCAAATATCCCAGCCCTACAGTGATGGCCACACGCAGCAAGTCTCCATAGAGCCCCAAGCCTCCCAACTCCGCTGTCAGCAAAAAGGCAATCACCAGACCAAGTACCAAACCGACTGAACCGGCCAACAAATCTTGCATTGGCGTTCTCTGCAACCGCCACTCAGCCCAGGTAATGCCACGACTAGCCCATTTAACCAGAATAGGTCCCAGCAAGTAACCAATAAGCCCGCCCAAGACCAGACCCAGGGCTAGAAAAATTTCAGTTCGCATTGACCCCAGTGTATGAAGATAGGGCCAGGCGTCTACGGCTGCTAAGTTTTGGAACATAATACCCAGACCCAGCAGGGCCCCAACGATGGTGAGAATCTGTCGCATGATTCGGCCCATACACCAAACACCTCCCTCTTCTCGTCAGAGACGTCACCTTTATCCAAACGTCCCATAATTTAGTCTTCCCGGAGGCGTCCTTTACAATACTTAAGAATTAAAAGTGCTAAACCTTTTTCCCGCCTCTCGGGCGATCATACCATACCTCGCGACGAGCTAGAAAGCATCCGCTGATCCCTGTTTGACATAGCTCTTGTCCCACTCCTACAATAGGTCCAAGAGTCATGCCGAAAAGAGGGAGATGCGGAAGTGTCTCAAGATCGAGATGTCCTTAAAGAATCATTGGTGGATCGCTTTCAAGAGTTGGTCAACGAGGTCCTCGTCCGCCACCATAGTATATTGGATGTGTTAAGCAAGTTGGCCGAATCGGAGAGTCGGATCAACCGTGCCCTAACAAAATCGGTAACAGGGTGTGGATGCATTCAAATTCAGGCATCTCGCCAACAATATCGTGAAGAAATTCCTTATGATGCGCTTCATCAAAATGTTGCCTCACATATTGTCGGTAAAATATGTGAAAAGGACCGGGAAACCCTCGAGGAAGAAATGGGACAGCTTTTGTTCTACCTTACGGCGTTGGCCAATCTGTTGGACATTAGTCTTTATGACACATTGGTTAAAAAGTACAATGAAGCCAACACCTTAGGCCGCTTCTATCTTAGTTGACCCAGGGTTCGCTCTCATGAAACATAACCCAAATGGACCGAGCCCGTTGCGGCCCCACTTCACGAATCCGGTCCAACTCAGCCGTCGTCGCCCGTCGTAGTCGGGTCAACGACCCGAACTCTTGGATGACATCACGAATGATGCTTTCGGGCAATCGCGGAACCGCGTGGAGAATGCGAAACCCGCGCGGGTCCATATGCTCTGGCGTATGGCGATATCCTAAAGCCTTGGTCCACTGTTCGGGACCCCACTGCGCCGCATCTGCAATTTCGGGGTCCAAAATCGGTATAGTGGCATGAGCGCGATAATCCATCCAAATCCACTGCCATTCCCGACGCAAATCGGGGTATTCTTCGAGTTGCAAATCTACCAAATGCCCATCTTGGCCGAGTTCGACTACATATCGGCGAATCTCGCCCCGAATTTGGATCGCTATAAGAGTCCTGCGCAAGAGCTCTGTTACATCATCCAACCGTACTTCGTCCCGTATCTCTGCTTCGGTCAGCCGACGTGCGCCACTACGGTACAATCGATCATATCGCGACAGGGACGCCAATGCCCCGGTGGCTTTGGTGAGAATGAAGGCCAAATCGTGTAGCACATACCGCGTCTGCTTCCAGTATAGGGTAACCACACTGCGTCGCTGGGATACGGTCACCACAATGGCATCTCGGGTGCGGGCCACCCGTTCTGCTGTACGGTGTCGCATCCCGGTTTCGGACGACGACGCCCCCAATTTCGGTACAAGTTCGACGTTTGCGCGCAGGATGCGGGTCAGGTCATGGTCCAGCAATATGGCTCCGTCCATCTTGGCCAGTTCGTATACCTGCGCCGCATTAAACGGCACATTCAAAACAAAGCCGCCCTGGCAATCAAGATCGATATCGGGTTCTCCCCCTATCACCAACAAAGCCCCCGTTCGCGCTTTAATAATGTTGTCGATAGCTTCGCGCAAGCCAGTGCCGGGCGCTACCTTGGTGAGAATTTCCAGCATCGGATCCATTGCCATCGTCTCCATAAACCCTACTATCTAAGGATTAGTTCGTGTCCACGTCAGGATTCAATCCGAGACGGATCGCCGCCTGTGCGGCGGTAACCACCCCGGTCGCAGCAATTCCAGGATAAATCTCCGCGACTTTTCCGGGGATCAGCCCCCGTTTGAACCCTAAACTCTGTGCTTCCTTAAGCCGGTCTGCAATACGTCCTACCCGCCGTAATTCGCCCGTCAAGCCTACTTCCCCTGCTACCACCCATTCTGGAGCCACCGGTATCCCACGAATACTTGACAACGCCGCACATAAGATGCCTAGGTCCAACCCGGGGTCATCCAAGGATACCCCACCGGTTAATTTAAAATACGCATCCATTTCTGAGATTCGAACTCTTAAATGACGTTCCATCACCGCCAGCACCAGCGCTGCCCGATGCGGGTCTAGTCCGGATACCACCCGTCGCGGTGTTCCGTAAGACCGAACCAGAAGCGCCTGCACCTCCACCAAAATCGGTCGCGTTCCTTCAATCGCGGCCACCACTGCAGACCCGGCAGCATCCAGTGGACGCTCGGCCAACAAGCTGCGCGACGGATCCTCAACCGCAACCAACCCCTCACCTTCCATCGCAAACAAACCGAGTTCGTTAGTGGCACCAAATCGGTTTTTAATCCCTCTTAGGGTACGAAACGGATGTTGCCGGTCTCCTTCAAACATTAATACCACATCGACCAGGTGTTCAACCACCCGAGGTCCTGCTAGCGCTTCAATGGACAATGTCTTCATCCTGTCGTGCCAATTCGTTTGACCACAGGTACCCAGGCCCTTTAGGTGTCATGATTGGCCGCAACCAACTATAGCGCCCAGGTTCAGGAGTCCAACCAGATACCACCTGAGGCACTCCCCGATGGCGCCATAATTGAGCCAATGGGGTCAAGTCTTTGCCACATAATGGTTGTAAGCGGCCATATTCCCGGTCTATCAAGGCTAGTACATCGATCGCAGTGTGAATAGATGACCAAGATATGCCATTATCTTCTGCCATCTTGTCAGCCAACCGCAACAGCACATTCCAGTGACGATTTCCCAATCGCACAGCACAGTCATAAGACAAACTAATATGGTCCGACCACGTCATTGCTGGCGTCTGCAAGTGCACTACCACTAGATGAGAAAACACTTCGGGCCAATACTGTTCCGGTGTCACTAAAACCAACCATTGGTCCTGTTTTCTTCCCAGACCGCCTACCACGATAATCGGTCCCGGTCCCGGAAACATTTGGGCCACAAGACCACGCTCAGTTAGTCTACGTGCTAAGTTCCACCACATCTCAAATGTGCTCCACGGCGCATACTCATCACGACGAAAGTGTTGCCATCGACGAAATATTTTGTTTCCCTGTGCCCACACGGTCAGGAGCTGGGCGTGTTGTCTCTGAGGATCCAAGTTGTTGCCCTCGTTTCCTGCACATCCGGTTGCCACGGTGGGCTCTCGCGCACCGCATCTCCAACCATTCATGCATACAGCCCAGTGCCTTAGCCCAAGTTACCTTAGGCTACGGGCCGCAATGACCCTTCTTTTGTGACATGTCCTACCAGAAATATCGGACATTCTTGCGACTCTTCTCCCTTGGCTACCCGCATCAGCCGCGAAGCGACATCCCTCACCTGCCCCACACTACCCGGAGCCGACTCCAATCCCGGATTGAAGACGGTTTGCAAGGAATCTACCACCACCAACCGCCAACGGCGGGCAGTAATCGCTTGTACAATTCGATTGATATCTCCCTCCGCCAGTACAAACAAGTTGTCCCCCGCAGTTTGTAGCCGTTCTGCGCGCAGCCGTGTCTGAGAGGCAGACTCCTCAGCCGTCACATATAGAACTGGGCCACTTTGACTGGTGAACGCTGCAATTTGCAATAGTAGAGTCGATTTTCCGATACCCGGATCTCCTCCCAGCAATGCGAAACTTCCAGGCACGATACCGCCTCCGAGCACGCGGTCTACTTCAGGCAACCCGGAGGAAAAACGAGAAACTGTTTCGGTTTGGATTCGGTTTAAGGCTACCGGTTCACGGGCTGGAGGACCTGCGGTCGGAGCAGATTGCTCCTTGACAATTTCTTCCTGCATTGTGCTGTACCCCCCACATCCAGGGCAACGGCCAATCCATCGCACGCTAGTTGTTGCGCATACCTGACAGACAAAGCGTCGTTGTTCTCGAATGATGTATCACCTCCCGTGCTCTATCACAGAATCATCTAGTCGGGTAAATTCCATGCGACCATCAGACGCACCGACTAAGATCCTTACCCCTTGAGGAAAGCGGCCCGCCAAAATCTCCTCGGCTAGTTGGTCTTCGACCATGCGTTGGATGGCACGACGCAGCGGCCGCGCCCCGAACACGGGATCAAATCCCTCTTTGGCAATCAAAAGCTTTGCACTCTCCGTCACTTCTAAGTGATATCCATTTTGCGCAATCCGCTCTTCCACTTCCTTCAGCATGATCCCCACAATGTGAGCCAGTTGGTCCTGGCTCAATTCGTGGAACACGATAATGTCGTCGACACGATTAAGAAATTCCGGACGAAAAGTACGCTTCACTTCATCCATCAGGCGATCTTTCATTTCTCGGTATTGGCCGTCTTCGCTATCGCGTCGAAAGCCAATGGTTGCCTGACGTTTAATGACTTCAGCGCCGACGTTTGATGTCATGATGATCACGGTATTGCGAAAATCCACTGTTCGCCCCTTCGATTCGGTAAGCCGACCCTCCTCCAGTACCTGCAACAAAATATTGAAAACTTCCGGATGGGCTTTTTCAATCTCATCCAGAAGCACCACAGAATAGGGATGACGGCGAACCGCTTCAGTCAATTGCCCGCCTTCCTCATATCCAACATATCCCGGAGGAGCTCCCATCAAACGTGACACTGCATGCCGTTCCATGTATTCAGACATGTCAATTGTAATCATGGCATCTTCGTCTCCAAACAATGAAGAAGCCAAAGCTTTGGCCAGTTCCGACTTACCAACACCGGTCGGCCCCAAGAAAAGAAACGAACCAATGGGGCGCCGGGGATTTTTCAAACCCGCTCTGGCCCGACGGATTGCTCGACTTACAGCCTGCACCGCTTCATCTTGCCCGACCACCCGTTGATGCAATTCGGTCTCCAAATGCAAAAGCCGCTCGGACTCTTCACTGGCTAGTTTCTCCACTGGAATGCCCGTCCACGACGACACTATGTGAGCGATATCTTCCGGTGTTACATTAATCGCTTCTTTCCCTTGTCGAGCATGCCATTGCTGAGTTTGCTGATCCAGCTCTTCGCGAAGTTTTTGTTCTTCGTCTCGCATTTGCGCAGCTTTTTCAAATTCTTGAGCCTGAACCGCCGCCTCTTTTTCTTTTCGCAATTCTTCGAGTTTCCCGGCCAAGTCTTTGAGATCGGGAGGGGCAACGTAACTTTTTAACCGCACACGAGACGCGGCTTCATCAACTAGGTCAATCGCTTTGTCAGGCAAAAACCGATCCGACACATAACGGTCCGACAGCCGTACCGCTGCTTCAATCGCCTCCTGAGTTATGTTCACCCGGTGGTGGGCTTCATAACGATCGCGCAACCCCTCGAGAATCTGAACCGCTTCGTCCGCCGACGGCTCTTCCACCATGATAGGTTGAAAGCGTCGTTCCAAAGCTGGATCCCGTTCAATATATTTGCGGTATTCATCCAAGGTGGTGGCACCAATAGCTTGCAATTCTCCTCGGGCTAAGGCTGGTTTCAGTATGTTTGCGGCATCAATAGCGCCCTCGGCAGCTCCAGCGCCTACAATGGTGTGCATCTCATCGATGAACAAAATGACATTTTTCGCTTCCCGGATTTCGTTCATAGCCCTTTTCAGCCGATCTTCAAATTCGCCACGATATTTAGACCCCGCCAACATGGCTCCAAGATCCAAGGCCACCACCCGCCGGTCCTTTAAAATTTCCGGCACTTTGTTTTCGACAATCCGTTCCGCCAAACCCTCCACCACAGCGGTTTTCCCCACCCCCGGCTCCCCAATTAATACGGGATTGTTCTTGGTGCGCCGACTCAAAATTTGAATGACCCGCTCAGCCTCCTTGTCGCGACCAATGACCGGGTCCAACTTCCCGTCTCGAGCCATCTGGGTAAGATCCCGACCGTACAAGTCTAGCGTCGGTGTGTTGACCGGGGCCGGAGTTTCGGAAGATGGTCCCTGGCCCGCCCCCTGGGCACCGTTACTGTGAACCAGTTGGTGCCGCACTTTATTCAGATCTGCCCCCGCCGAAAGTAACACTTGCGCCGCCACGCCTTCTCCTTCGCGAATCAATCCTAAGAGCAGGTGCTCAGGTCCAATATAATTTTGGTTCAGTGCACGCGCTTCCTGTCCCGCTAACTCCAAGACCACTTTTTTAGCGCGCGGGGTGAAGGTCACTTCATCATTAGGCCCAATAGCCGGTCCGCGTCCGGTAGCCTTCAACACTTCAGCGCGCACCGTGTCCAAATCTAGCCCTATCGATTGCAACACTTTGGCTGGCAATGAATTGCTCTCTCGGATGAGTCCCAACAATAAATGTTCGGTGCCAACGAAGTTATGTCCCATACGTCGGGCTTCGTCCTGAGCATGAATAACCACCCGACGTGCTTTCTCGGTAAATTGTCCAAACACGGTAATCCCCCCTATCCTGTTATACCCTGTTTTGCTCTCCAAGTAACCGCCTAAGATTATCTGCCCGCAACTGATCACGCTCAATAGGGTTTAATTCGCGTCCTGCCTCCACTTGCAGAAATCCTGGACGTGTCGCCACAATCAACTGGGCATAGGTAGCAGCGTTCGGAGCCTCAATAAGACCGAGGTCGGCGCCCAATTTGACTTCGGAAAGTAGCCTCAAGGCCTCTTCGGAAGACATAATACGGGCATGGGTCAGTAGTCCCCAAGCTCTTCCCACCCGGTCCGCTAATGCAGTGCCAGCATTTTGCAACAAGTGTTGCCGAGCATGACGCTCTCGTCCAACTATTTGCTGGGTCACCACGGTAAGATTATGAATGAACTCCTCTTCACTCAATCCTAGTGAAACCTGATTGGAGATTTGAAAGATATTGCCTAACGCTTCCGATCCCTCTCCGTACAGACCCCGCACCACCATTCCTAGTTGGGCTAGCGTGGTAAAGACCTGGGAGGCTTGATGTGTGAGCACCAGCGCAGGCAAATGGATCATCACCGAAGCCCGCATCGCTGTACCAATATTGGTTGGACAAGCAGTAATATACCCTGATTTAGGGTCAAATGCATAATCAAGATGTTGCTCCATTGCATCATCCAATTGGTTAGCCACTTTCCAGCATTCATTCAGTTGCAAGCCAGGCAAGACCACTTGAATTCGCAGATGGTCTTCTTCGTTAATCATAATACTGATACTCTCCCGATCATCGATAGCCACGGCTTCATAACGAATCGGATCTTGTGCTAAAAGAGGGCTTACGAGGTGTTTTTCCACTAAAACCTGCCGCGTGATAGGCGTTAAATTAGAAAGTCGGGAAAAGGTTAAGTGCCAACCGGTTTCCAAATGATGCACGGCTTCTTCCACTCGGGCCAACATAGTTTGCGCCTGCCCGTCATCCATACGATGGGGAAATGGGGTTGCCAATAAATTGCGGGCAAGACGCACACGACACGACAAGACAATATCTGCGTCCGGTCCTGTACCATCCATCCATTGGCTATATTTCATGGTCATTCCCCCTATCGGATTCCAGGCCAGCTTCTATTTGCCTTATTTCGTCACGTAATTTTGCAGCCTCTTCAAACGCCTCGCGCTCTACTGCCTTCTTCATTTGCAGACGCAAATTAGCCAAGGTTTGTTGCTGAATCCATTGGCGCCCCCCCCGTACCGGAACTTTGCCATGGTGGTCTACACTGCCATGCAATCGACGCACCAGGGGTTCCAACTCAGGAGCAAATGTTTGATAGCAATAGTCACACCCCAGACGTCCAGTTTCCGCAAATCTTTGGTAGGTGTAACCGCAATGGGGGCAACGCTTGGTTGAGGTCTCGCTGCGCTGAGACCCCAGAGGTTCCTGCCCAATCAAGCCACCAAGCACATGCTGAACCGTAAACTGAGGACCCAGCATGAAATGATAAGCCCCCTCCTCTTTGGCACAGTCTTCGCATAAATAGCGGTCGGTTTTCTCCCCGTTGACCACTTTGCTAAAATGGACTGACGCGGGCTTCTGGTTGCACCGTTGGCATAAAAGGTTTTGACTTTGTGCTTCGTCTGCATCATGAGACATAAGCCTATGCTCCTTCGGGTTTCAAAATCGCGGTGACCATGGCCTTCAGCAGTCGTGCCCGTACCCTGTCTCGGTGCGGCAAATCGAGTTGAATAGTGTCTCGATGCAAAACCGCCCTCATTAAAGAGGCTTCGCGCTCGGATATGAGACTCGCTTGAAACAGGCGAAATACAATATCCAACGCTCGCGCCTGGTCGATGCTTTCGACTTGGTTGATTGCATCCAAGAGCTCTTGAGGAGCCGTATTTAATTGATGTACGCGTATGCCCCCGCCGCCGCCCCGGCGCCCCTCCACCAAGAATCCACGATCTGGGGTAAACCGGGTCATCAGCACATACGTCACCTGAGAAGGAACACAATCAAAACGATCTGCCACATCCGCCCGTTGCAGGTCTACAATGCCATTGCTTGACTGCTCCAGCAACTGCCGAATGTAGAGTTCGATTTCATCGATGATCCGCGCCATAGACATCTCCTGACTTTGACTGTTTTTGCTGTTATTATACTATATTCCTTCTAGGATGTGTCAAAATGATTAGCCGAGTGTTGCAACCAACAATATCTCTTGCTGCATCAACTGGGGATTTAGCCGAAAGGTTACAACTACCCTATCCTAACAAGCGTTCGTGGGGTGCGAGTGAGTAGCTCTCACCCTCGTGTAGGAGTCTTCTTTGACTTTGCGATAATGCCGATAACTTTTTTGACGATTCCCGCAGGTTTCCATAGCACACCATTTGCGCCGGCCGCTGGAATTGAGAAAATACGCCATGCAATGCGCGTTCTCGCATTGTCTGATACTATGGTAGTCGATTTTCTTTAATTTCAACCAATCGTAAGCCAGAAGCGACAGAAGGCCCACCGTCGCTCCTTTTATCGGGATGGTCACGACTCCGTCGTGGGCATCTATGCGAAATGTTAATGGGCTTTGGTCGACAAATCCCGCCATCCAAGAGGCCATTTGCTCAAATGGCTGATGCATTTGCAAAAACGTCCGGCAGTCTAGACGAAACTCTCGCAACTGATCCATGAAAAACCCGGGGCCCCTTACTAGTTGTGCTTTTTGCAAAGGGACTAGCTTTTGGCTAGCGACCATGAGATCCAGCCAACGATTAACGTCTTCGGATGTCTGTAACAGATCTACTCGTTGTCCCTGTTGCATTTGCAAGGTATTCAGGAAATCAATGGTTAAAGTGCCGCCTAGAGTCGTAAACGGTGTATGAGACATCTACAATCCCCTCTTGATCCTCATATTACCACCAATGGCTCATGTGTTATAATTATAACTCTTAAGGTGTAATTTAACGGTTAGAACATGACAGGAAAAGCGCCCATGGATATTATGCTACCGCTAACCTTTGCGATTATTTGGGCCTCGGCCTCGGTTGCCACCAAGTGGGGGCTTACTGCCGCTGCACCGCTTACATTGGCCTGGACAAGATTTGCGGTGGCAGGTATTTTACTTGCCGTAGGATGGCGTTTGTCGGGCAGAAGCGTGCGTCCCCCCACTAACTGTTGGGGCCCGTTGATGCTTTTGGGTTTTCTGAACACGACCTTATATCTTGGGACTTCCTATGTGGCACTTAAAGTGGTTCCGGCAGGCTTGTTCAATTTGTTTGTGGCCGCTAACCCGTTTCTTGTATTGCTATTATCGCGTCTCTGGTTGAAAAGTCCGCTTCTGTGGCAACAATGGAGTGGGCTTGGTATCGCCGTCGTGGGCCTTGGCATCGGTTCTTGGCAATCGATGACGGGGCAACATGCCCCTTTATGGGGAATCGGTTTAATTTTGACGGCAATGAGCAGCATGGCCATAGGCAGCGTATACTTTCAGCGAATTCGCCTCCCCTTGCCGGGAACCTTGATTAATATCTGGCAGTTGGTATTTGGAGCAACGTTCCTGCTGCCAGCAGCCCTATTAGCGAATGGATCCCAACCGATTCGATGGACCATTGCGTGGTGGGGCTCGTTAACCTGGTTAATTGGAGCAGTGTCAATCGGGGCTATGTTGCTATGGTTCCGATTATTGCGGTCCGGGGCCGACCGTGCCAGTCTTTGGTTACTATTAACTCCACCTATCGGATATATATTAGCCCGGATTTTTCTGAAGGAACGCCTCACCGCACTGGATGGCATAGCCAGCCTTTTGGTCATCGCAGGTCTAATTTTGGCTCAACGCTCAATCAAATTGCCTGTCAAAGCCGTTGAGGCAAATAAGTCGTCGCCATGAACACTAAAGTAATTTAGCGCTACCCGCCGCGCAGTGCTGGAACTAAGGAGGAGTATGGCGATTAAAACGGAAACAAACAGCGAGTAGTGAATCGCCCGCAACTATACCCAAAGACCACCCGTTGCCCCAGTCGCCAAGTGACAAGTCTGGACCAAAGGGCCCTAGTCTGATTAGGATGGCGTTGACCACGCACACAGAGGATATTTCACTTAAGAGTGGGGAACTGTCATTGTGGCGACCGACAACTATCCGCTACCCAAAGCTAGCAGCTTCCCACAGGATTCCATCCCTAGCGGATTGTCATTATTAGTGAGGAGGTTGCAGTTTTCGTACCTCATCCACGGTCAGCCCGGTGATGTCCACAATCTCCAGTAGCGGCGTGCCCTTGGCCATCAGCCTGTGCGCCACTTGCACAGCTTTCAGAAATTGGCCTTCTTCCCGACCTTTTTCTCGGCCTTCTTCTCGACCTTCTTCTCGACCTTCTTCCCAGCCCCGCTTGACCGCATCACGTTCAATATCCCGCAGTAAATCGGTCATTGCCATTGCCCTCCTCAATGCCTGTTTCTGGGCGGCCGACAACTGGCGCCCACTAATCCCTAAAATGACGGCTGCTACGTAACTTTGTTCGTGTGGATCCCTTATCTGTTTCGTTAAGTTTATGATACGAGAAAATGGTGTCGAAGTCGAGTCGTTCGAGAACCGCATATGTAACGCAAAACCCAGCCGAATGCGGTCGGCGGCAGACCAGGTTTTGGTGGTTAAATGGTGCTCCACGATATCTAACACTGCATCTCCATCCAATTCATACAGAAACAGGTTTTCTACACGATACAAGGCACAGCCGATGCTCAGCGTGTTCGGCGCGTCAGCAACCTGGTGTGTATAGATGACAATCGTGCGAACGTCCCTCTGAAATTTTTCTGCCAGTGCTACATCGTACGCGAGAAAACGATATAACATACGTTCTTTAGTACTTTGAAATTCAATATGGATCAGATCGCCCTTCACTGTTTCCAATACAATATCCGTGAAATGTTGCCGAATTACTACTTGTGGAAGTTCCGTGGGCAATGCCCGGACTATTTGTAACTATTCAGGTACCCCCTTGTCTCGCACCGTTTCCGCCCGCGATGTGCTCCGTGTAGGTGATACGTTCTGCTTAAATTTCCCGTCGAAGTGA
>JAJZZP010000015.1 GCA_021797515.1 Bacillota bacterium
GAACACGCCATGGTGGTCACCACATCCGCTGCCGTGACGGGTTTCCCGTTGGACCACCGGGCGTTCGACCGAAGCCACACTGTGACCGTCCGTCCCTTATTAGATACCTGCCAGTGACTCGCTAGTGCCGGATAGAATGCACCCAAATTCGCACTGTTGTGGGATACCGCCAACGGCATAATATCCATCCCGGGCTCAACAATGTAACTGGAACTAAAAATATTCATCGGCGCACCAGGCGGCATAATGGTGCCAATGGTGACAAACGGGGGTACCGGGGCACTAGACGTTTTCGTGGTATTACCACAGGCCGTAATCGTGGACATTAGGACGACCGCGCCCGAGATGGTCAGAACACGATGGTTCATGAGATACCCTCCTATTTATACTAACTTCCGAACTTCAAGAAATCCTGCGGCACTGCTCCCCGACAATCCTTCGGGGGAGTCATGCTCAGCAGGTCCGACACTAATGGCGCTACATCCATGAGCGATATACAGCCTAACTCTTCTATGTTTCGCTCATATCCGTGCCGGATCGATGGCCCCATGGCCAATAACGTCGCCATATTTGCCGTCCGGCCCGTGGTGGTGGTCGGCATTTGTGCCCCGTGGTTTGATGACCCATCTGCTGGCCCAACGGACAGACCATTTGACGGCACGCCCCACGAATAACCAGGGTTGTACAAAAACATAACGTCCCCAGTTCGAGTTCCAAAATATCCCAATAACTGCTGGTGCGGTTTTTCTAGGGCATAGGCCACGAGATGCCGACCACTATCTTGATCCTTCCACTCCACTAAGGCGTCCCTTATGGCTTCGGACACCTGTGCGAAATTTTCTTTCGACACGATCCCCCCCGCATTGCGTCCCTTGAGGTTCACGACGATTTCATGGGGAGAAAGGAGATACGCCATGGATCGGGACCGGTCTATCACTTGTCGCGGTAGCTTAGTCTCGTCAAATTGCGCGAGTCCGACTTCGACTAGGCGGCGTGCCGCACTAGCGATGCGACGATTGGGAACATGCCCGTGGTCTGACACCACTATCAAATGATCGGATTCATCCAGTTCCGACAAGAACCCCCCTAAGAGTCGGTCGCCCAACTCGTACGACCTACGGATGACAGAAACTGCACGGTCATCGGGCTCAACCCCAGGTTCAGGATCCAAACCCGCCAAAAAATTATGCTGCGCCGTGTCGATCCAGTGCCAATGTGTCATGAAGAGGTCCCACGGCTTATGTTGGGCACTATGTTTCAAGGCACCGATGTACCAATCCACTTGGTCGCGAATTTCATCCATTAACGCGTCTATAGCCTGGTCGCTTTCCCGGTTAATAACTGCAGGGTGTTCAAAAAAAGGCCCAAGACTCCGAAACAAGTCATCGGCGTATTCAGGCGGATCCGTGAATCCGCGCGTGGGATAGATTTCAGATCGTACAAAGTGAACGCTGTCGCCGTCTGTATTAAGAACGCGGAATCGCACAGATGCTTGCTCACTTTTCCCCGCAGGAATCGTGGCCCAAGGCCCCCATCCCGAACTTGGCAACGTCACTAAAACTTGCTCATCCCAATAGATCTGATAGGTGTTGTTTGCGTCCCGGGCGATCGAAAACTTCGAAAAATGTTCTAGGCCTTCTGGATTCAATTCTTGGTGTCCGTCCTCTGTCGGAACCAACAGCGGCCCCATAACCTGAGATTTGACAGGTAAGGGAACCTGTCGGCCATTGGTGAGAGTCAAGTTATATTCACCACCGGATACCAGTGCGTGCCCCGTTAACCCACGATATAACGGTGCAATCACAGTAACCTTCTCAACCGTTGTCGGATACGCTCCGGGATACGTCAACAACATCGTACGTAATCCAGACCTCGACGCGGCGTTCCAAAGAGTGTCCGCTTGGAGGGCCCGCGCATCAAAAGTTGACCGTGCTTTTCTCTCGGCGGGATCCGCAACCGTGACATCAGTCCAATTGCCGGCACCATGGCGTCCAGGCACGGCACCCGATGCAATCGTAGCCCAATTAGTCGGAGTATACGGTGGCAAAACCGACAAAGCATATGAACTAGAGCCTTCCCGAAGCATACGTGAAAAATTGGGCAAAACTCCTTCGTAGGCAAATCGTTTGATTAAGGGCAACACCAAAGCATCCATTCCCAATACTACGACACGTCTAGCCATCATTTAGCCTCCCGTGATCCATGGACTCGTGGTGTGTGAAGAAAACCCTTTTCAAGATAGAATGCGTCAGCCTGGACCAATTGGTCATGGCCAAAGTTTAGTGCATATATTAATACATAACTTTAATTTACTTTGAAGAATCTTCTCTGTCAACCACCTAATATTTAAAATTCTAAATTTAAAGCGAATGAGAAAATTAAGGGAACACGGTCCTGCGCATATACAACCGCCTATGATTCGGTAATTGATGTCGTCGCGAATGTTCCACCTCTATCAATTCCCGCATGGCCGTCACTTAAACGTCCCCTCGCGCCCCGCATGATGCGACACTTATTTGCAGGTCGCCGCGGAAAGCCGTGAGATAGAGAAATTTCCTATATCCGACGCGGTTTTCGTGGATCCTCATGCCCGGTACAAGGTATCCGTGGAACGCCTTGCGTGACGCGGCTCATGCTAGATCAAATGGTACCGAAGAACCTTGAAGAACTTTCCTTGGGTCAGTAGAAAAATTCACCTGTCTCGCCATCCCATAAAAAAGAGCATCACTGGCAGAAGCACCACAATCACCTCTACCCAAACGAAAAACGGGGGATATTCGCATTATCATTGACATCCCATTGTTTAGAGTTTTTGAACAAACGTGGAGAATCTTCGTATATTTCGAAATCCCGCACGGTAATACAAGTGCCATGCGGTACTGTTCTCAGTAGTCGATTTAAACCAAACGGTTAATAATCCATTTTCTTTCATAGCTTGCATACAGCGATACAGTAAGATCTTGCCTAGATGCCGGCCTCGCTGATCAGACCTGACGCCAAACGGACCAAATCGCTCCGGATTCCCATCATAAATTCCATACATACAATAGCCAATCACATCATTAGCATCGCGCGCCACAAAAATCTGCTGGATATTACGCCCATGCCCGAGTGCTTGACGAATTACCTGATCCGCTTGTGTCCCTAAATCATGATGGATGAATCCCAACAGACTGACCAAAAATTCTCCCGACGTCGCTTCAATAATAATTCCACGAGAGTTCACTGCGGCTTCTTGCTCTGCAATTTCTGGGGGCACTTGAAATGTTCGCAGGTTGGCCTGCATGGACACCACCTCCGCCCGTGGTTCAAAACCAATTTTTTGAAAGAACTTTGGAGCTTCTGGATAGGCTTCAGCGTCCACACCAGGCATAATATACTTGGGAGCAAACGCCGCGATATTCAGTGATTGACAATCGTAGCTGGCTAGATAATCCCGTACGGACTGCATGCATTGTAACCCATAGCCCATTCGACGCTTGTCAGGACGTACTCCAATGGCGTTGAGCCACCCAACAGCCCTCTGAGTACTTTCCATTGACTTACTCCTAGAGTAGGAGACCGCCGCGTATGCAAATGCGATGACCGATCCCTTCTCATCGACGATAACCGGCAAGCCCCTAGGCTCCATGGCAGGATCACCCACAATGTTCGACACAAATCGTTGCTCGTTTATCGGGTCTGCTACGAGTGACTGGTTCCACGTGTGTATTAGTGCCTTCAAATCTCCCGCTTTAAATGGCCGCAAGAAAACCATGACTTTAGCCCCCTTTCCTCGATGAACGCTACTCGTCACGTAAAAACATTCAGCGTATTAGGTCAACGCACAACCTACCTACTTCGTTCTGGTTCGGCTGCTCCCCGGATGTCCCCGGGTCGCTGAGAAAGGGTTATCTGCTCCAAATGCGGTTTACACAAATCCTGAGTCGGCTTTGTCCTGAGACACCGAAGACTGATAATATCGTCGTATGGGGGCCACCCCAGGTCTGACCTTGTCGTCGAGTTTCGCAGGCAACGACTGCTCCAAAAACTCTTCGAGGCGGCACCGCATCTTCTCGGCCACGCGGTGATGGGTCTGCACAACGTCAACGTTCTCTAAAGGATCGCTTACCAGGTGATACAGTCTTTCGTCTGCGCTCGGATCTTCGAAATTGACAATATAGTTCCACTCGACGTCACGTACCGACGCATAATTGCCCCAGCCCGTAATGATCCAATCACGTGGCTCGTTTTGGATCTTTTCCCCTATAGGCCAAACATTTTGGCCTGCCACCGACCCACTATCAATTCCTAACAGTCCGCAGATGGTTGGATACAAATCATGGCTCTGAACAAAATAGGGCACTTCTTTTCGAATTCCTTGCGCTGGATGACGGATCGCCCAGATTAGCTGAGTGTTGTGGGCGTAAAGGTGAGCCTGGTGTTTCGAAAACCGACCATGATCCGACAACTCGGTTCCATGATCGCTGACAATCATAATGATCGTCTTATCCCACAATCCATGTGACTTGAGGCTCTCTGTGAATTGCCCAACCCAATGATCTACAAACGTCAAATATCCTAGATAAAGATGTCTAATTCGTTCGATTTCGTCTGCCGCCAGTTGGTGTTCTTTCATCCCGTATGGGTAGATAAACTCAATGCCTTCATACTTCCCATACACCGGGTCCACGTAAGAGCGAGGCGGATCCCACGGCTCATGAGGGCCAAACGAATCGATCCAGAGCATAAACGGTTCTGCAGTTTTATGGTCCTCTACCCAATGGCTTGCCCGGCGAAACACCTGAGCCGTCAACCAATCTTCCTCGTCTTTTCGATCGCGGACGTTTAGGAGGTACTGCATCAACACCGGATGATTCGCCGGCACGGGATCCCGCACAAATGGCTTTAGTGCGTCTGGTGAAAGTACCCCCCCACGAAAATTATCACTTTCATATCCCCTAACAAACTCATAAGAAAGAAATCCGCGGGTAAAATTCATGGTTGGTTTAAACATGTGGTACGTATCACTAATTAATCCCGTGTGATACCCATGGTCTAAAAGCCTCTCCGCAAGAGTCGTTTGTTCCGGTGGAATCTTGTGCCATCCACGGCCCGTCGGCCAGAGGCCCTCTGTATCGTAGTTGAATCGCCAGGGAAATGATCGATGACCGGTAAAATAGGCTCGCCTTATCGGGATCGTCGGCTGTGCCTCACCGAATGCGTTCATAAATTCTACACTTTCCTGGCGTATCGCATCCAAGTTTGGCAAAGATACGGGCCAAGGCCCTCGATGGTTCAACAGATCCCATCGAAACGTATCCAAGCACATCACTACCACGTTATAATTGTTCATAATCATTCTCCTCGCACCGTAGTCCTCCAATCATCTATCCGTTAAAGAAGGCTGAGCCCAGTGCCGAATGAAAACGCCTACGCAGGGTCGCAATGTTTACGTCCCTCCCATAGTGCACGCGATTGGTCAATAAACAAGCCCACGTATGACTCGGTCGGTCAAACACAATGGAAGTACCGGTAAATCCCGTGTGACTAGCGACTGTAGAAGGCCACCCTTCTCTGCTGATGTCTTGACTATCCCCGCGCAAAACCCAGCCCCATCCCCGATTACCGTTCGTCTCTGGGGTTTTCGGCAAGACAGCTTGGTCGAGTAACCTATCATCTATTAGTTTCGACGCCCCCGCCCACATCATGAGATAATGTGCTACGTCCATAGCCGTCGAAAACAGCCCCGCGTGGCCCGCCACCGCTTGCATCGCCCCGGCCGTTTTGTCATGGACGACCCCCACAGTGGGATTCCCGTCCCTAACTTCAGTAGCCGCCACATTTGTCACACTCCACGGCGCATAACGCGTATCGTGCATCTCAAGCGGACGAAATACCTGACCTTCGACCCACCTGTCCAATGAGGTCCCCGTAACCCGCTCAATGAGTTCTCCTAAAATAATGAAGCCCACATCACTGTATTGCACGACAGTGCCCGGTTCGTTTTCTATAGATTGAGCCAACGCCGCCTCCACAATCTCATTGCGTTGACTAAAACGTTCCCATAGCGGTGGTTTAGGGACTTTGAGTCCAGCGGTATGTGTCAGCAAGTGGCCAATGCAGACCCTGCACTTCGGCCCACGAGCATATTGGGGAAAAAAGGTCGACAAAGGTGTGTCTACGGAAAAACACCCCCGCTCGATCAATATTAAAGCCGATGGCAGCGTAGCCATTACCTTAGTTAAGGACCCCACATCAAAGAGCGTGTCTTCGCGCATAGGTCGTCGTTCGGCATAAACTTGGGCCTGACCTCCATGATATAGATACCGTACGTCTTGCCCGACCCCGGCGACCGCCACAAATCCTGGGATGAGGCCAGTCGTAACTGCCTCATTTAAAATATCTGAAACTGGCTCAAATGCTCGCATGTTCTTCCTCGCTTAGGGATTTGCCGGCGACTCCTCCAACTGGCCCTCATATGGCCGAGGCCCCAGTCCATAGATCCATCGTCCCAAGGCCACCGCGTTGGCACCCTGAAGGCCGACTTCCTCTCCCAATATTGACGGACGGATTTCTACTGGAGGATCGTTCCAAAATCGGGTGCGACTTTTTATTGTATTCCTCACATCCGTTTCAATCTGAGCCCATGCGTCTGCCAACCATCCCCCAAGCACAATAATGCGCGGGTTGAATATATTCACAACCCCTACCAACGCGGTCGCCACCAAATCCACGACATCATAATAGGCACCACGTTGATAAAGATTTTTCAAGGATGTATTAATAGTTTCGCCTTGGCCAACTCCCAGAATGGATTCAATACGGGATTGATTTAGATAAGTTTCCAAGCATCCCACATTTCCGCACCAACAGGATTCTCCCTTCCAATTAATTGTCAGGTGCCCCAGTTCTCCACCAATGCCATGTCCGCCACTGAACATTTTACCGTCCGCTAGTACCCCTAATCCTATCCCTTGTCCCGCAAACAAAAAGGCTAGCCATTCGGATTTCGCCATCCCACCAAACAGCATCTCGCCGAGTGCCATCGCACGGGCATTATTATCCACCACTACAGGCAGTCCCGTCGTAGACGCCAATAATGAGGCCCACGGAACTCGTTGCCACTCATAGGCGAGAGCTGCGTAGATCATTCCCGCCTCCGTATCTACAATGCCTGATGTTCCGACTCCTACACCCAATACTTGTTCACTTGGCACGTTGTGCATCTTAGTTTTTATTATGTTGGCAATATCCCGCGCTACATCCTGCGGGTTAGGATGGTCTGGGATGGCGATATGCGATTGATGAGTGACGGACCCATCAAGGTTCCCTATCCCGATTGACGCGTGCTGGCGTTGCATGTGCACCGCTATCGTAAAATGATTCCCATTACTTATTTCCAACCCAATTGATCGCCGCCCGGCTGATCGAATTTCGTCTAGCGCCCCTATTTCATGCACATATCGTTCTTTGATGAGGATGCCGGTGATATTGGAAACAGAAGCCGGTGTTAGTTGCGTCATTTCTGCCAGTTTAGCTCGAGAGATCTTGGGATGCTGAAGGATCAACCGGAGCAGGAGACTTCGATTTTGGCGATGTGCAAAGGAAATATTAAGCCCTCGACCCATGGATGGTCTTCCCCTCTCTTTTCTTAGAACCTAGCAACGTCGAGGCCGTCTGAACGGTAAGGGATGCTTTCGCGTCAGTTTCCGATAATCCACACATCTGCATCACCAGTGCCGCGGGGAGATTCCCATGAGCGCGCCTCAGCACATCTTGTGCGATCGTTCGAGGTTCGCCTGTGGCTATCATGAAGATCCGCACCGCACGTTCTCGTAACTTGTCGTTACTGGTCTTAAAATCGATCATCAAATTATCGTAACTGCGTCCCATCTTCACCATCACCAAGGTCGAGATCATGTTGAGGACAACTTTTTCCACGGTGCCGGCTTTTAAGCGGGTTGAACCAAGCAAAATTTCGGGCCCACTATCCACGAACACGACCTCTTTTGCCTCGGCAGCAATCCGTGTACCTAAATTGTTTACGAGGGCTATGGTATAACATCCCCGATTTCTTGCTTCACTAAGTGCCCCCAAGACAAAAGGTGTGTCTCCGTGTGCGGAAATTCCCAACACGACGTCTGTCGGTTGCGCATCTACCGAAGCGATTTTCCTTTGCCCTTCGACAAAGTTATCCTCCTCCCCCTCTTGGGCTTTTTCAAAGGCTCCCATGCCGCCCGCCAAAATTGCCTGCACTCGATCAGGGGGTATACCGAAAGTTGGGGGTAGTTCAACCGCATCCATCACACCTGCGCGACCCGCTGAGCCAGCTCCGACATAAAAAATCCGAGCGCCCACACGATACCGGTCCGTCACTTCCACAATGATGCGTTCCAGTGTGGCAATCATCGGACGAATTTGGCCTATCGCTTGTTGCTCCGATGTAATCCATCGATGCATCGTGTCCTGCAAGGGTCGCGAATTCAACCATCGCAACTCTATATCTGGATGAGGTTGTTCGGTTCCGTAATGGGTCGCGTGCGTTGCCTCATACAGCCCATCGAGACGCACAGGGGCTCTCCCAAACCAACCTGATCGTCCGATGAGTTTCTCTCTTAATGTCACCCACACCACAGGATGATTGTCAAACACCTGTACCTTAACCATCTTCGCAGGGGCTGTTCCAAGAATCGACGGATTGTTGTATGCGACCACAACTCCTTCCCGCTCTGTGTTCGGCGGAATCTCATCAATCCATATCGGCACGACGGGAATCCCCGCCTCCGTATGTGTACTAAGGACCCGCGCTGCGGAAAGTTTGATCGCGGTATCCGGGGACTTCACCACAAAGCAAGTTGCGCTAGAATATGGCAGCACCTGAGGGTCATCAACTAGGTGAATACTCTGCGTTCGCATGTGATTGATCTGATCTCGCACTGAATTGGGGTGTGGTACGGAGTACGATTCCCTGTTTTCTCTTTGGTCCCCAAAAATCTCACCGACGGAACCCCAATACCAAGGAGCGAACACGGTATCACGCAACGACAACGGGACGACGTCGGCCCCTTCTATGCGCCACCTGGTTCCATGCCTGTCATCCTCAACCGCTACCGCTACGCGAAATCCCCCCCGATGAAACCCCTGTTCTGCGAATCGACACAGGGAGTCTCCGCCCCACGGTACACTTGTGTGACTTAGGATCCCGTCAGGTGCTCCGAACACACCAGAGATATTCATAGCCTTCAACTTCGTTGCATACCAGTGCGCAATATCGACAAGTTCGGCCGCATCACCAGACGCAACAACCATACGCGCCGAGGGCCAGCGAACATCCTCATCAGCCCAATGCCGCAACGCCGCCTCGGTAATCCACACGTTCAAATTTGGCTGTTTATGGAACAACTCCTCGTGTGCCGCCCCCACCCACTCCGAGAAGTCGGTGACGACACGTATGACGGCTTGCCCGCTATCGACTTGAATCAATGTATGCTCTTTAAGAGTTCCCCATAAGACGATGCCAGGCATCATTACCCCATCAGGCCTACTTTCCGACCGCATAGAACATGGGCACCACTTTGTGTTCTTGCTTCGTAATAAAGGAACATTCCATCCGGTGTCTGAATTGGAGCCACATATCGTAGTGACCCGTATTGAGACTGGATCCACGGCCCATCATCAGGCACTTTGTAAAATCTCTTGAGATCACTCGTAATGGCCAATCCCACCCGTTCTTCGTAGTTCTCTTTAACATCAGCCGCACCATCATAAAATGCCAAGTAAAGGTCCTCCACTTTAACCAGGCCTGAAATTCTTGACACCAATGAATCCCATCCGGTCCCTGAGGATCCGAGTACTTCTCCAATCCACTTATGGAGACTATTCCCGACAGCGATGGCTAACCCCGTGTGAGATCGCACGCGACCGGTGGTAAAAACATCGTCACTGGCATGCAACCCCTCCACAGTATCTGCACTGTCTACGAGCTCTTTGGGAGCATAACTGACATACATAAAACTTAAAGGGCCTACATTGACGAGAACAGGATCTTTTACGGCGTGCGCCCCAATTATCTCTGGAGAGATCTCCGTTTGGCGGGTTCTGATGTCGAAATCTTCAACTCGATGAGCCTTCACCTGATCAATCTGCCACTGATGCGTTCGCCCGTTGACGTAGCTCATGTAAAAAATCCACTGACCATCTTTTTTCGTCAAAGCACCCCTTTCCACTGACGGTGAGTCTAATTCTTCTTGCGTGACTTTCCACACGTCAGTGAAAGATATTCCATCGGTGCTTTTTGCAATGCGCGCTTCGTAGCCCCGACCCGAACCACGCGGTCGCCTCAGCCGATAATACAAATAGATAACCTTATCCTCGTTATCGTAAAACACCCCCGGAGCCCCCACCCAATACCCATCCTGGTCAGCCGGACTGGTTCGCACGATAAATTCTGGATGCTCATTGAACCACCCAAAGTTCTTCGAGACCAACAGAGATTGCGTCGCCATAATCTGTTCTCCTTTAGTAAATAACTTTAATCAATTCTGATTATACGCTTACCATTTCCGCGATGTCTACCTGGAAGTTACAAAAAATTTGGTTCAGTGTTCTGTTGCCAACCGCGACGCTAGGTTGGCACGTTATCGTGAGCACGGCAAACAGCTTTTGTCTACCATCGGCCTGACATCGGCCGCCTGAAATCCTAACAAACCGCGGGTCAATGATACCTTTCACCCATTGAAACCTCCCGAATCATGGGTGGTTGCATGTTTTGGCCCAAGAAGTGGTCACCGTTGCCGATGACATGTATAGTAAGAGTCTCAGTGTAGTGACGCCCCGGCAAAAACTCACCGCGCGGGATTAGCTCAACGCCTGGGTGTTACCCTGCTCTGACTCCCCGCGGGTTTCCCCAATCTTAAGTTCACAACCCTCTATTAACGATTGGGGAATTTTTTCAAAATTTCAGGCCCTTTATCGTCGGTAATGCCCGAAATGATTTGGACGCTGACATTTCAATCGACGCATCGAGTTGACGACGGCAAGTTCTGGAACGTAACTTGATAAAACTTCTCTTCGTAGGTGTGGAGCGGGGTTCGACTCAGCGTTCTAATCTGCGGTACTTCATTCTTGCGTGTGGGGCAACAGCCAAGCCACTGCGCGGCATCAAGGCCATCTTGAACGGACGCTTCGCCGAGTCAAAAAACTCCTCGGATTTGCCTGCGACGGGCTTTGATGGGTCGTCTATTCCAGTCGTCTTGGGCGTAGAGACCCAGTGCACAAAAAATTTAAAAAAACCCTTACTTGCACAGTGGAGTTATATCCTCTAAATGACCTCCATGACCGCCTGAAAAAGTTCCTCAATGCACACTCGGGATTCAACCGCGATAGTCTACAAGACTATCTTAACCTATTCGCATTCGTACGGAATCCACCCTATGAAATGCTCGAAAAGGTTGAGAAAGTAGTGAAGTTAGCTTTTCAAATTCCCAAATTTCTTTGCTACAGAGACCAATTTGGCTTAAATCAACGTGTTGAGATTTGAATTATATCCACTGTGCCAGTAAGGGTTTTAAATTTAATATTGGCGGCGTATGTTTCGTAGGCACAAAAAACTTAACCCTGCCGATCAACCAACTTTGGCTGATCTCCTCTAGCCTAAGAGAAGGGCCCGACCAACAGGCGAAGTCTCAGTTGACGACGACCGATTTACCACTTGATGCGGCAACAGAATTTAATAGTCATTGCGATGGTCGGATAAAACAGGTCCGTCATGTCCGCCATCATAGCCTCCGCTTACGGACTCGGGTTCATGGTGCCGAGAACACTGGTGATGAGTTGTTCATAACTCTTTTCGACGTCCCATGGTGCTCTGAAAATCCCGCCTCCTCAAGAGACACAAAACCATGGAGGAGGCTTCTTAACCCGCGCATTGGATGAACAGCCTCTTCCTCACTGAAGTGGTAGGGTACCATTACCCTGATCAGGATTTGAACAATCCCGTTTTCTGCTTCGATGACCGCACTGTGCGGCATTTCCGGGGACTTTAAGATGGCATTGTACAGCTCCGGATAGGTTTGAGCAAACGTTCGATATTCCCAAGCAATTGCGAGGATCGCGTCCGCGTAGGATTTGCCAAAGGCCACCAACCAATCCCGCATACAGGTCATCAGATAGCCCGAGGCGGTCGGCCGGTAGATTTAACGTCAGACGATCTAGCATGACCTCTTCGTCATGACGATGCCTCCTCCACGGCGTGTTTCACGCCGTCTAACAATTTTTGGTTCTTCCGCGAGCGACTCCCATAGAGCCGCGCCGAAAAGACCGTGACGATCTCCAAGACATCCTGCGCTAACTCTTCCTCAAAGGTCGTGTCTTCGCCTTGGTTGAGGATCACGACCTCGACTTGCTTCGCTTCACAAATGGCGAACACCAGTTGCGCGCCAAAGCGCAGGAGTCGATCTGTGTGCGTAATGACGAGCCGCCCGATGCGGTCGGCCAGGATATCGTGGAGCAGTCGTTTGAGGCCCTTTTTGTGATCATTCATCCCCGACCCAAGGTCGGCCACGACCTCAAACGTCCAGCCTTGGCGGGCACAGTAGAGTTCCAGCACCTGCTTTTGCCGTTCGAGATCGTCTTTCTGATCATCACTCGATACGCGCGCATAGGCGATGGTTTTGCGCAAGGCGGCGTGACGATGAAACTGTTCGGGTCGTATCCGCGCTCAGTCATAACGCCGATAGCCACCCGGTGTCCGTTCATCGGGCATCAACGTTCCTTCGTGTTCCCAGCGTCGCAATGTCGACGGGGTGACCCCCAAAAACTCGGCTGCTTCCCTAATACCCACAAGTTTTCGATTCATACCGCAATTGTACCACGATGGATAACCATAGGTAAAGTTTTAAGAAACTGTTAAAACCCCCTACCTTTCTCCCAATTTAGGACTCCTGTGGAAGCTTGTCACGGGATAATGTCTGCCGGGGCGCTGTTCCCCCTAGCTCGGGGTAATTTTAGCAGGCCATCATCAATTGCTTAGCGGACACCGATCTTCGCCACCAAGCCAAACGGAAGACCCAGTCAACACAACTTTCACGTCTTTAAATCAGCAACCTAGATCGTCAATTGAAATCCGTCAGAGGTGTCGCTGACGGATCGAACCGCTTTTGGGGTGTTAGTTTGTGATAACAATGGCTCCGTCTATGACTGCGGTTTCATTTGAATCCCGAGTTCGTCGAGTTGCCTGGGATCCACCGGCGCCGGGGCTTCCATCAGCGGATCGGTGCCACGTGCCGTTTTGGGGAATGCAATGACATCCCTCAAGGATTTTGCTCCTGCCATCAACATAATCAGACGATCCAGTCCAAACGCGATTCCACCATGCGGCGGTGCACCATACTGGAAAGCTTGAATGAGGAAGCCAAATTTCTCGTTGATTTCGTCGTGGCTAAGCCCCAATACCGAAAAGATTTTTTCTTGCACCTCGGGTTGATAAATCCGCAAGCTTCCCGATGCCAATTCAATGCCGTTTAGGACCACGTCGTAGGCCTCAGATCGTACCGTCAAGGGATTGCTGGACAAGAGATGCACGTCCTCTGCCATAGGCATGGTAAACGGGTGATGCGCTGACACTAGACGGTTTTCGTCCTCAGACCACTCAAACAGTGGGAACTCTGTGACCCATAAAAACTTCCACCCCGATTCCAGTCGGTTTTCTTGTCGCGCAAATTCCAGCCGCATTTGGCCAGCAACCACAAATGCCAAAGGCTTGGCTCCAGCCACCATGAATAACGTATCTCCCGAACACATCCCGCCTGTTTCCGCAATGCGGGACAATTCATCAGGGCTAAGCCATTTGCTGGCCGAGGTTCTTATGCCGTCCTCCGTCATTATCAGCCAGACCAAACCTGATGCTCCATGGTCTTTGGCAAATTGATTCCATTGGTCCAATTGCTTGCGGGAAGGTTGATACCGACGGCACACAACACCCACGACATGCGGTGCCTTCGCCACGACATCCCATCCCAGTTGGCGAGCCGCTTCCGTCAAGTCCACTAGTGGCTCTCCGGCACGCAAGTCAGGTTTGTCGGATCCATACTGGCGTAGCGCCTGTTCCCACGACATCCGGGGAAAGTCTTCTAACATCACCCCCACCCCATCGGAAAATACCCGTTTCATCATCATCTCCATCAAACAGAGAATATCTTCCCGTTCTAAAAAAGACATTTCCACGTCAATTTGGGTGAATTCAGGCTGCCGATCGGCCCGAAGATCCTCGTCGCGAAACACCTTGGCAATTTGGTAGTAGCGTTCGAATCCTGCGACCATTAATAATTGTTTAAAAATTTGCGGGCTTTGTGGCAGCGCATAAAAAGCCCCTGGTTGCACTCGGCTTGGCACCAAAAAATCTCGGGCTCCCTCGGGGGTGGAACGGGCCAATGCCGGTGTTTCCACTTCCAAAAATCCCTGCTCGTGAAAAAACGTTCGCAGAGAATAGATCACTTTGTCCCGCAACACAAAGTTATTAAACAGACCGGGACGTCTAAGGTCAACGTAGCGATATTTTAAACGCACCAGTTCGTCAACCGATTCGGCCTCTTGCGGCATAAAAGGAGGTGTTTTAGATTGAGATAAAACCTTCACTTGGGTCGGAACAATTTCCACCTCCCCAGAGCCAATTTCATGATTGACCATACCCTCGGGCCTCTTTTGCACGGTACCGCTAATACTGACGACATATTCGGCGCGCAAACTATCTAGAAAAGAAAATACCGGGCTTTGGGGTTCGACAACCACTTGAACAATTCCGCTGCGATCCCGGATGTCTACGAATATTAAGCCGCCGTGATCGCGACGGCGTTGAACCCACCCAGCAATCGTCACTTCAGAACCCGCCAAAGACAGATCAACTTGGTTAGCCCACACGGTTCGAAAACTCATAAATTTGCTCCTCCACCGCTGTTTTTTACTGGATTTCGCACCTGATTCAACAAATATCCGGCGAGGTCTTGGACTGCTACTAATTCCTGACGCCCGGCGGTAAGATCCTTAATTTGCACCATCGCCCGCTCCCATTCTTGGCCGCCGATGATCACCGTGAAACGGGCCGCCTTACCGGCCTCCCGCAATTGCGCCTTGAGACTGCGATTGAGCAAGTCGCACTCTGTCGCCAACCCGACACTGCGCAACTGTTCCCCCAACACTTGCGCCTGACTCTCGAATCCCGGCAAATGAGCAACATAAACAAGAGATACCGGATTGGGTTCCAATCGGTTGCCGACCGCCGACAACATACGCTCAATGCCCATTCCGAACCCCACTGCTGGAGCACTAGGACCATCGAATTGACCGCTCAGCCCGTCGTAACGACCACCCCCAAAGAGCGCAGTAGTCGGTCCCAGGCTTGGGTGTCCCACTTCAAACACTGTCCTAGTATAGTAATCGAGTCCGCGAACCAAGTATGGATCACGTCGGATAGACCGCCCGGCTCCCCCTACCTGCTCCATTACCGATTCAATATGAACACGGCAATCATCGCACCAGTAATCGGCTAAATCAGGGGCAGTTTGGCGAATTGCCACATCAATTTTACAATCTAACAGCCGCAACGGGTTCTTCTCTATCCGATTTTGACAATCCTGGCACAATTCTCCGCGCCTACCTGCGTAATATTCCACCAAAGCTTGGCGATAGCCGGGCCGGCACACCGAGCAGCCAATAGAGTTAATCCGCACTTCTGGATTTTCCAAACCCACCCGTTCCACTACTCGACTCGCCAGCAAAATAATCTCGGCATCCGCTGTAGGTTGTTCTGACCCATATAATTCAGCACCGAATTGGGTGTGTTGACGATAACGTTCTGCCTGAGGGTGCTCTCGGCGGAACATCGGTCCCCAATACACCAATTTCAAAGGCCGCGGCCAATTATAGAGCCCGTTTTGAATATAGGCGCGAGCCACCGCAGCCGTTCCTTCGGGCCGTAAAGTCAAATCCACTCCCCCCGCATCAATAAATGAATATCGCTCATGTTGAACGATATCGGTAGCCTCACCGACACGAAAGAATACCGAGGTCTGTTCAAAAATCGGGGTTTCTATCAAGTCAAACCCATATTGCTGGGCAATGTCCAATGCTAAACGCCGCATTTTGTCATAACGCCAGGACTCCGGTGGCAATATATCCTGGGTACCCTTAGGTCGTTGTAATTCAGGGTTCATTGCAAAATAACTCCTCTACTCGAAAGTTTTTTCCGCTCATGGCGTTTCCACCCAAAGCGTGACAGGTCCCCAATTCACTAAGCTCACGTCCATGTCGGCCCCAAATGTTCCCGATTCTACGGGTAAAATGCGCCGGCAACCACTGATAAACCGCTGGTACAACGGTTCGGCCATCGCTGCCGGGGCGGCCAAGACAAAGTCCGGCCGGCGTCCCCGCCGCACTTCACCATACAAGGTAAACTGAGACACCACTAAAAGTTGTCCGCCAATATCCCGAACATCATGTTGTAGTCGTCCTAAAGAATCATCAAAAATTCTCAAATGAACTATTTTTTCCACTAGCCAATCAACATCCTTTATGGTGTCGCTTCTGGCAATCCCCAGGAATATCAGGAGTCCTGGTCCGATTTCCCCTACCGTATCCCCATCCACGGTTACCTTGGCCTGTTTCACCCTTTGCACCAAAGATCGCATCACACACGCTCATGGCTGACACGATCGACGCGTTGCACATAAGCCAGGTTTTCAAGACGACCGATAATCCGTGTCAATTGGGTGAGATTCTTAACCTCCAGGCGTACATTGACGACCGCGGTGCGGTCGCGAAAACCTCGGGCCTTCGCTGAAATAATGTTCGAATCGGCAACCACGTTCGCAACATCAGCCAGGAGGCCCGCACGATCCCACGCATAAACGGCAAGTTCTACCGGATGTGGTGCCATTTCGGCCTCACGTTGATCCCAACTCACTTCAATAATGCGTTCTGGATCTCGACTCAATTCTTTCTCATTAGGACAGCCCAGACGATGAACCGACACGCCTCGACCACGAGTTAAATAGCCAATAATCGGGTCGCCTGGTACCGGTTGGCAGCAACGTGCCAACCGGGTCAACATGCGACGTTGACCCCGGACTAATACTTCCGACCCCGGGTCCGCAACCACCGGTTTGGGTTTTTTCGGCACAGCGGGCGTCAACACCGGCGCCATTTGCCGGGTGACCTCTTCCTTTATTCGAGACACTGCTTGTACCGGATTGATACTGCCGTCGCTAATGCCAATGGCTAATTCATCGGGTGTACCCCAGCCCAATCGACGCACCGTATCCGCCATTCGATCCCCACTCAACTCTATAGACGCCCGCCGCAATTCACGGTCTAATATTTCCTGTCCTCGGGCCAGGTGTTCTTGTCGCCGTTCACGGCGCAACCATTGACGGATGCGTGTCTTCGCCTGGGAAGTCCGAACAATATTAAGCCAATCGGTGCTAGGGCCTGGTGACTTTCGGTTAACCAGTACTTCAACAATATCCCCGTTATCGAGTGCAGTTGCCAAAGGGACAATCCGCCCGTTTACCTTAGCTCCCACGCAATGGTTGCCAACATCGGTGTGGATACGGTAAGCAAAATCAATTGGGGTGGAACCGGCTGGCAAATCCAGCACATCCCCCTTGGGAGTAAACACAAAAACTTCGTCACTAAACAAATCCACTCGCAGCGTTTCCATAAATTCCCGAGCATCACGCATGTCCCGCTGCCATTCCAAAAGTTGCCTTAACCAAGAAAGTTTTTGTTCAAACTCACGGTCTTCCTTAGTGCCTTCTTTGTATCTCCAGTGGGCGGCAATTCCATATTCGGCGGTATGATGCATCTCAAACGTTCGAATTTGTACCTCCAGTGGCTCTCCAGTTGGTCCGATGACCGTCGTGTGCAAACTCTGATAAAGATTGGATTTCGGCATGGCAATGTAATCTTTAAACCTTCCCGGCACGGGTTTCCACAAAGAATGCACCAACCCCAATACCGCATAACAATCCTTGACAGATTCCACGGATACGCGGACCGCCACCAAATCGTAAATTTCCCCAAAATCCTTACCTTGCTTAACCATTTTTTGATAGATGCTATATAAATGTTTGGCCCGCCCCGAGACTTCAAAGACCATCCCCATGGATTGAAGCCGCCGACTCAATTCCTGGGTAACCGCATCTACCGCCGCTTCCCGCTCCTGACGCTTCTTGGCCACCCGTTCTTTCATTTCTTGATAGGCGTGGGGTTGCAGATGCTGAAAAGCCAAATCTTCCAGTTCCCACTTAATCCGGAAAATCCCCAAACGATTAGCGAGTGGTGCATAAATGTCCATGGTCTCCCGGGCAATCCGCTGTACCCGGTCCGCCGTCAAATGTTTCAAGGTTCTCATGTTATGAAGCCTGTCCGCCAATTTAATGAGGATGACTCGGATGTCTTTAGCCATGGCAAGCAACATCTTGCGAAGATTTTCCGCCTGTTCCTCTTCGCGGGTACGGACTTCCAATCGGTCTAATTTGGTAACCCCATCCACTAGTTGCGCCACTTCGCTGCCAAAGCGGGCTTCGAGATCTGACAAAGTATAGGAAGTATCCTCGACTACATCATGCAGCAACGCTGCGATGATGGTCGGGGCATCCATTTTTAATTCGGCTAAAATTGAAGCGACGGCCAGGGGATGTGCTACGTAGGGGTCGCCGGAAGCACGGCTTTGACCTTGATGGGCCGAAACCGCGAAGTGAATTGCATCCGCAATCTGTTGGGCTTCCGGGGAGCCGGGTTCAAAACCCAATTGCTCCACCATTTCCAATTCGGTCATGCCCATCCCCCATTTCTGATGACAATACACCACTTACAAAACTAAAAGACTCATAACCTCGGCGGTCCTCAGGTCCAACTTGTCACGCCCGCCAAGCGCTTTAAGTTCAATTAAAAAAGCATAGCCCACTACATCGGCCGACAATCGTTGCGCCAGACGCGCACAAGCTGCGACCGTGCCTCCGGTCGCTAACACATCATCCACCACCACGACTCGTTTTTTCGCAAGCGGTACCGTGGCCTCGATCTCAAGTTGGTTGTCCCCATATTCTAGCGAATATGCTTCGCGGAGAATAGGGCGAGGCAGTTTTCCCGGTTTGCGAACCGGCACCAACCCTATATTGAGACGATCTGCCAAAGGAGATGCGATGAGAAAGCCACGAGCTTCGGGAGCCAGTAAGGCATCGGCCCCCGTTTCCTTTAATAGGGCTTCCATGCCGTCCAACACCTCGTGCCAAGCGTCAGGATCGCTCATCACCGGCAACACGTCTCGAAACAGAACTCCCGGTGCCGGAAAATCTGGTACTTCGCGCAATAATTCAGTCCAGGCCATACAGTTCTCCCCACTTTAACGTTTTGTTTAGCGAACTTTGTCTCCTACTGTCGCTTTACTCAAATTTTCCCACTCTGTGACCGGATATGGTCTGCAATTTTGGTAGTCTTGCCATAGAATTTGCGCATTGCAATATTGGACGCTGTCATCCAGAGAGACTTTTGTCGACTCGTCCGATCTTGCGTCCAACCCCAGTTCGCGAAATACGGCACGACCTACCATAAAAGGCGACACACCTTGCTTCCAACGCCGCCAATGACGTGCCAGCCTGTCTCGACTCGGAACCATTTTCACCATATGTCGTTCTACGGTGCGGCGGTCGGCTTTGGGATCCACCCACATCACGCCATTTGGAGCCAGCAAGGCTGCCGCCGCGGATAGCCACCCGCGAGATGGAGGATGTACATCCCATACTACATGGTCAGCCCATCCAAAAAGTCTGGGCCAGGGTTGCCATACATCTACGGAAAGACGCATTAATTGACCTCGTTTGGCCCGTTCCCAAGTAAGATGATTATCACCAATCCACTGTGACGGCCAATCGGCATGGGTATCCGACACCATGATAATAATGCGTCCTGTAAGAAAATTGGGTGCCGGTTGCCATTGCACCTTGTCGATGCTGCCCAGCGCCCATGGTGTAACAATATCGTCCACCAGCCATTGGGGCCGGGTTCGGCCACGAAAGCTGTTCCAAGCCAACTTGGCCACGACGCGGGTACCTGTCATCGATGAAAAAATGCCAGCCATATCTCCCCGACCAAAGGCCACCGCCTTTATGTCATGATCCTGAAACGTCAGAGCCAAATGCTGGTTTTCCTTGCCCATCGTCCACACATCGCTAACAACTCCGTTCAGCATCAGCCGGGGCCGTTCAAAGCCATGGCCAAACGGCTCAAGTCGGCTTAACTCTGCCACCACCCGTTTGTCTATCCGGGTTGCTGGACCTTCCCAATCTAGAGTCGGCCCCTGGCGCAACTGTTTTAACGCTGAAGTAGGGAAGTCCTCCGACAGCAAGTTGCTAAGCACCACCGGGTCTTGCCGCAGCAGACTAAAGCCAGCCGCCCCCTGGTGGCCCCCCAATTTGGAAAACCGATCCGCATGCCGACGCATATGGTGCAACAGATGAAGTCCGTCGATACCACGCGCTGACCCTTTGCCCTTATCACTTTCCCAACCAATAACGGCCACCGGACGTCTTAACGTCTCTTTTAGCCGCGATGCGGTAATTCCTATGACCCCATGGTGCCAGTTCTCACCTGCTACTACCACAAAGGGTGGCAATTGTCCTGTCCAGGTATGAGCAAGCCAATCCCAAGCACGGTCCGTGATGTCATGCTCCAATTGTCGACGGGCATGATTGATCGACTGCAGTTGTGCAGCACTGGCAGCCGCTTCATGATCACCACTGGATAACAAGATCTGAACAGCTAAATCGGCATCCCCCATTCTTCCTGCAGCGTTTAATTGGGGACCTACCAAAAATCCCAAATCCTCGGCATTGACAGCCGTCACATCACGGGATTCAGCCCCCATCAGCGCGTTGACTCCTGACACCAGTCCGCGCCTCAAGACCCCAAGTCCCTTTTGCACCAACGTTCGGTTATCCCCAGTTAACGGCACAACATCGGCAACCGTGCCGATGGCCGCCACTCCATAGCACCAGTCCGGCGTGTTCTCTTCTAAAAGTGCGCGGATCACCTGCAGAGCAACTCCTGCGCCAGATAAACGATTAGGCTTGGACATGCGTTCCGGGTTAACCAACGCCATCGCCTGAGGTAACTGTAACGGCAGCCCGTGATGGTCCGTAATCAACAGGCCGATACCCAATTGGCGCGCCATCTCGGCTGCCTCAGGCGAACTGGATCCGCAGTCCACGGTAATCAACCAGGGTATCTGCTCGGTCGCGGCCTGACCCACCGCCTCCACATTTAAACCATAGCCTTCATCAAAACGATTGGGGATATAATAGTCAACCAAATCACTCATTCCCCAAGCTGCCAGCCCATGCACCATGACCGCGGTAGCAGTCACTCCATCAGCATCATAATCCCCATATACCCGAATTTTCTGCCGAAGCCGTTTAGCCTCATGCAAGTGTTTAATCAGTACATCCATGTCTGGCAGTTCAAAAGGTGACGACAGAGTATCCGATTGACGAATTAAGGCCAAATAGTGTTCCCTGGTCTTGACGCCACGGCGCCACAGAACCTGCGCCGTAACCGCTGAAATTTCGCACTCGCGGGAAAACCGGGCCAATAATTCGACTTCTCGGGCATCGCGTGCGGTCCACACCGGATATTGAAGATTTTTCAATCAAATGACTCCTTAGAGGTCTGGGATTGGGGTGCCGGGTTGACATGGACCATTACGTCCTGAACACGGGGCATCGTCATGAGGGCAATCCTCACACGATGGGAAATATCGTGGGCCTCTATCAACGACAAATGGCGACCTACTTCTATTTTAACGTCGATCAGCGTTTGTGTCCCGGAAATTCTGGTGCGGAGCTCGGAAATTCTGATCACACCTGCCTCTTGAAGAATGGCCTCACGCATTTGGCTGACCGTTTCCGGTGACGCCGCCCGATCCATCAAATCGTTGGCAGCCTCGGAAAAAATCTCAATTCCTAACCAGGCCACTAATACCGCTACCGCCAAAGCCCCCAAGGCATCAAAGTGAGGTACCCCCAGCTGTGCCCCGAAAATAGCTGCGGAAGCAATTAACGACGAGATCACGTCCATTCGGCTGTCCAACGCAGCCGCCATCAAACTGTGACTCCCGGTTTTTTGCGCCACGCTGCGTTGACGGTGATACATGAACCATTTCAAAACCATCACGGCTAGCGCGACGCCCAACGTGAGAAAAGATGGCCGCGTATGGCTCGGATGGACAAAAGCGTTCACGGCGTTATTGCCTAATTCAAAACCTGCCAAAATCAAAAACAAGGCAACAACTTTTTGTGCCACCGCCTCAGCTTTTGCATGCCCATAGTTATGTTCAGCGTCGGGCGGAATACGCGATACCCGAAGTCCAACTACCACCGCCAATGACGAAATCAGATCAGCCCCGGAATGTACTCCGTCGGCAATCAGGGCCCGAGAATGGCCTAAAATCCCGACCGAAATTTTGAGTACCGTCAAGACCAAATTGCCTAGTGCACCCCACCAGGCACTACGAGTACTCGACCTTAATTCTCCCTCAACGTCCACCATGTTCTCCAGCCCCATCCATATTGCCAATTAATCCGATTTGATTGTAGCAGATGGCATTCTCTATCGAAATCCGAGAGGCAGGAACCCGGCAATCGACAGCGCCACCACGAAGCGGATCCCACGAATCGCGAGCCGCCGCCGAAAATCGCGTACAAACCCGCTAAGTCGGAGGCCCGCATCGAACCCCACCGTTCCTTGCCAAGCCACTATCCCTGGCACCGAGCCAAACAACAGTGACAACCACAGCAAGGTCATGGTTTCCTTAACTAGCCGTGCTGGCGTCCGGGTAGGCGCTGTTGAAGGCAAAAATTTCCGTATCGCCAATTCCGCGCTAACTAGCAACATCAGGCCCCCCGCAAACCACCATGGGGACGACGGCCAATGGCCATATCCTGCTCCCCACACCAGTATGTAGGTGACCCATACCCAAGCCCAATCATTGACCCAGGTTAAGACGACACTAATCCAGGCCAACCATCCCATAAGCTGTATCATGGTCGCTGAGACAACTTTACTTGTTTTACCCGTGTCCCCTGCCGCCGTACCTCAATTTTCAAAAGACCATAGTGCCAATCAGCTCGTGCCGTTTGAGGCGCCACGCGAAAGGGCAAAGGAACTAAAATTTCATCCCCTCCCTGTCTCCCCTCCCTGTCAGCGCGCACTTCCAAATTGACCCGCGTGAAGTCTATATTCAGCAATACGTCATCCGGCTTAATGCCTGCTAAATCTATGTCAATGACCAAACTCTGGTCATGTTTGTAGACGAATACATCCCGTGTTTGCCCAGATCTCCATTGTGACACCATAGCCCATGGGCTGTTCCAAAAATGTCGCGATTGCTCCTGTATCGCGTGCCCGGTTTGAGTCGAGCTAGCTCGTGGTATGTTCAATAAATGACACCTCCTATCCATAGGATGCCCATTAGACCAACTACGCCGCGGGTTTTGGTCCGCACCGCTTGAGTATGGGGAGGTATCGGCATTGGTTTAAGTACGAGGCGCGGGGCGCGTTTGTGGCCGTTTGCGCTTGCTTTCATCGGTCAGATGCCAGCGCAACCAAATCGGGCTCGCGATAAATATCGAAGAATACGTACCCACAATAACGCCAATGAACATCGTCAACCCAAAATCCCTGATGCTGCTGCCAGCAAAAATCAAAAGGGCCAACAGGGCGATGGCTACCGTGGTTGAGGTGTTAATAGAACGTACCAACACTTGATTTAGGCTGGTATTAACAAGTTCATCCAACGGATCGTTTTTCTTTTTCTTTTTCAAATTTTCTCGGATTCTGTCAAAAACAATAATTTTATCTGTGATGGAATAACCAAAGATGGTTAGTACCGCCATAATAAAGTATTCGGTCAGTTGAACGTGGATTAAGGCAATTAACCCTACGGTAATTACCACGTCATGAACCATGGCAATGATGCCCGATAAGGCGAATTTCCATTCGAAGCGCACGGTGATATAGAGAATGATTGCCACGATTGCAATGACCACTGCCAACAAAGCACGCTGCTCGGTTTGCTGCCCAATAATCGACGACACTCGCGTGGTCGATATTTCATTAAATGTTCCAATTTTTTTGCTGAACTGGCTCAACAATACTCCTCGCTGGTGTTCAGAGATTGTAGGGGTGGTGATTAACACATTTTTACGACCCGTGCCGACAAAAACTACCGTGCTGCCGGCTACATGGTTTTGGGCCAGCACCGTTTTAATAGCTGTGGTCGTCACGGCACGATTAAACTTCAGATTCATTTGACTGCCGCCGGTAAAATCAATGCCGTAATTCAATCCGCGAATGAAAAATGCTCCGAGCGCCAGGACCACCATAATGCCGGACACAATAAGCCATGTCTTCCAATGCGGAATGAAACGAAAGTGAAAACGCATGCGGTACGCTCCTTCTTTGGTCGTTCTATCCTACAAACACTTGGCGGACCTTCGCCCATCCAGCGTCAGCCACCCACCGTATCACGACACCGGTTACCGAAACCGCAGTAAATAAGGAAATCACGGTGCCTATCATCAATGTCAGGGCAAACCCACGGACTTCCCCATTGCCTAAATAAAACAAAATCAACGAAGAGACAAACGTTGTCACGTGCGAGTCCAAAATCGCGCGAATGGCATGGCGAAATCCAGCCGCGACCGATGCCCTCGGCGTTTTCCCGTTTAAAATTTCTTCTCTGACACGGGAAAAGATAATGACGTTGGCATCTACTGCCATTCCTACCGATAAAATAATTCCCGCGATGCCCGGTACCGTAATCACGGCATGAATGGCCCAGAGCGCTCCTAAAATCAACAAAAGATAGATAGCCAAAGCAATATCGGCGACAAACCCGGATAATCGATACCACACCACCATAATCACAACAATTAGAGCTACCGCAATCATGGCCGCTATTTTACTGGCACGGACCGAAGCAGCCCCCAACGTAGCACTGACGGTTCTCACGTCCAACACCTTAAGATTCACCGGCAATGCGCCGGATTGCAACAGCAATGCAGTTTGCTGCGCTTGTTTGAGGGAGGTGAAATTGCCGGTCATTTGAGCCTGACCATTGGAAATAACACTTTTAACATAGGGCGCTTCCACTAGTTTGCCGTTTAAGTATATGGGCAAGGGCCGACCTAAGTATTTAGTGGTCGCCTCACGAAACAATTGGGTTCCTCGAACGTTAAAGGTTAAATTCACCACATAGGACCCGTTAGCAATGGCAGCTTGGGCGTTAGACAAATCAGCCCCCGTTAGAAGGACGGCGCCTTTGGGGCTCTTGATCACCAACTGCGAGGTTTGTCCTAAATAGTGCAACGCTTGCTCCGGATTTTTAACCCCGGGTAAGTCAATCGTAATGCGATGACTGCCCACTTGTTGAATTAAGGGTTCCGATACACCCAATGCATTGACCCGAAAGCTCATAATTTCCATGGCGCGCGCCATCGTGGCGGAGTTAACCGGGGCCCCCGGAGAGGATTCGGCTTGATAAGTTGCAGTCACCCCACCCTTAAGATCCAGGCCATAGCGCAAGTGGGAAGCCATTGGATTAACCATGGTAAAATAGTAAATAGCCGCCAACAAGACGGCGATTAGCGCAAAAAACTGGACACGGCTTCGTTGGCGCATGTCGCACTGCCTCCTGTCCCCAAAATCGTTTCATTATACGCTTCGGCCAAATTTCCTGTCAATGCAACGATAACGTGCTGAAGAGTGGATTGTGGGCACAGTCTCCGCGTAGGTCGCCTGATGTCGCACTTGTGACTGTTCCCCTGGTGACCACTCGGGATGGCTCGCCCATAAACGGTCTAAGCCCATTTCTCGATCCCACCAGCGAACGATAGCCGCCACCACCGCTTCTCGGGTCAACGAATCCGTATGCAAAATTAGTTTGGCATCCTGGCGAGCACGAGTTAAGCGGTTCCACTCAATTCGATAAAAGTCGCGGTCCCAGGCGAGTCGACGCCGACGATGCACCGTACCCCAACTGGCCACTAGCACCACGACAAGTCCCGGACCACTCCGTTGGTATAAATTACTAATCATAGAATGTTCTTGAGCCACTGCTCGTGCCGTAATTCCGCACTTTGCCAAGCCCTGGCTAGCGGTGGTTTTCCCCGAAGCACAAACACCCACTAAGACGATGCCTTTAGTAGGGAATGCTGGCTTGGAGCTTTCGTAACGCACTTCCGTCATCTGCTACCACTCCTAACGCCATGACGCTGATGTCATCCGAGGGCCTACCTTGGTCCAAGTCAATTCCCCGCGCAATCAGATCGTCCACCCAAGGGCCTAAGTCAGATCCCGCCAAAACTGCTAACTCCTCGTCAATGCGATCCCAATCCAAACCTTTCCCATATCGTTTGCCGGCAGTAGCCAAGCCATCCGAATAAGTCAACAAAATACTCTGCGCCTCTAGCGGAAGTTCCGTCATAGCCGGTTTCGTGCGACGATAGGTTCCGATCACCTCTGCATGACCTTCCAAGCGAAATATTTGGCCTTGCTGTCGCACCACTACTGGACTCGGCGAGTTCCGAGCTACAACCAACGTGGCGGAGTGAAGGTCAGCGCTGAGAAGCGCCAACGTCGCTGTAACCCGGCCTTCTCTAGCCGTATACAGCATGTCTTGAACCGCTCGGGCTACAGCCCCGTCCCGGGAGCCATCAGCAATCAGACTTACTGCCTTCATTGCCACCATGCGACTAATGCGGCGAGCCGCAGGTCCCGATCCCTGCCCGTCCGCAAGGATAAGTGTTAAGCCCCCCAAGGGCCGTTCCACCAATTCAATGCTGTCCCCGCTTTCACCAAATCCACCCTTGGGCATTTTCGCCCACGCTACTTCGAGACGCATCCCCGTCATCCCCTTACCCCCTGCAGTACTCGCCTATCCCCTATTCGTCGGGTGATGCGTTGGGAGTCTAGCCATTCCAGAATCAACACAGCAAATCGCCGACTAGTATCTAAAATATTTCGCAGTTCCGCAGTGCTCAGTCCGTCCGGGTTTTGGCAAAGTGCTTGTTTCACCCTGGCAACAGCGTCTTTGAGGGCAGTGTCCGCCAGATACACTCCGTCTTCCAGTCGTGTTAAGGCATGCTGCTCCAATAGATAATGGACTGCATCGTAAAATTGATCATCTCCCAGTTGTGCCACACTGCGCACATGATCAACCGTCGGTGGGTGAAGGCCGCCTTCTTGCCAAATATTTTGCAGCAAAGCCAATTGCGCTTGCTCTTCGGAAGATCTCGGACCCGGCTTAAAGGTCCGGGTCCGGACCCACTCCCGGTCCGTCACCAAGGTCTCCAATTGATCCACAAACCAGGTCACTGCCCGGCTCGACCACAAAGGCAGTACTTCAGATCTCACACGTTCCTTAGGAGCGCCTGGAAGTAACGGATGTAGTGCCTGAAACCGTTCTAAGAACATTGCGATGGCTTTTTGGCTTTCAGTCCACAATGCTTCGGAAAGAAAGAAATCTGTACCTTGGGTTCCGCGGGCGCATTGCAACAACACGGTTTCCATTTCCTGAAATTGATCCGAAGACCAGTGAACCTGTTCTAAGACCTCGGCCACTCTTAGGGGAACCACACTATTTTCCACCATCTCCCGCACTACCGTTACCACATCGCCCGAAGCCTTTTGACTCAATCTTTCCAGCAACCGGGGTTCTCGACGTTTGTGATGCCCTCCCGGTTCAATCACTTGCCCTCCACCAATGGTAATCACAGGGCTATAGGAACGCAACAGGAATCTATCGCCGCGCACGGCGGCCACGGCCTCTTCACAGCGCAATTCGGCAAACCCGGTTTCACCAGGCAAAAGATCGTTGCGATCATAAAAATAGATGCGGGCTAAGACATCTGCTGTCCCAATATGACAATGGATCCGGGTTTTTTCTGGCAATGAGTCTGTTTGAGACGGCAACAATTGAACTTCTCCAACCAGCGATTGGACCTCAGGAACCACCCCCACCGTAGCCAGCACCTGTCCTCGTCGAACCTTATCTTTATCTATTCCAGACAAGTTGACTGCAACCCGTTGCCCGGATAAGGCGCGGAACACACTATGATTGTGGACTTGGAGCCCGCGCACGCGCACGCCAACGTGACCGGGAACCAGTTCCAGTGCCTGTTCGCTGGATATGGTGCCTTGCACCAAGGTTCCGGTGACCACGGTACCAAATCCCTTTACCGTAAAGACCCGGTCAACCGGCAACCGCACCGGTCCTACGGGACTGCGTCCCGGTATTCGACCTGCCATTTCATCCATTAATCTAAGCAATTGGGGCAAACCGCGCCCAGTTACCGCATCCACCGCCACTAACGGCTGCTCATATAAAAAAGTGTCTGTCAAAGCTTCGCGCGTGGTTTCTTCGACCAACATCAGCCACTCTTCATCGACTAAGTCGGTCTTGGTGATGACGGTAAAGCCATGACGAACCCCCAAGAGCTGCAAAATATCCAAATGTTCCCGAGTTTGCGGCATTACGCCTTCGTCCGCTGCCACCACCAACAGCACTGCGTCCATTCCGTGGACCCCTGCCACCATATTGCGGATAAATTTCTCGTGACCAGGAACGTCCACAAACCCGGCATGCCGTCCACTCGGCAATGTCAACTCGGCAAACCCCAAGTCGATCGAAATGCCGCGTGATTTTTCTTCCGGTAACCGATCCGTGTCGACTCCAGTCAAGGCACGAACCAATGTGGTCTTGCCATGATCAATGTGTCCCGCAGTGCCAAAAATAACGGGATGGTACTCCGTTTCTATAGGATTCATGCCTTGGCCTCCCCTATCCCTCTCGGAAGTGGCGCGTGAAATGATGCTGAGTTAAGTGCTTCCGCACCTCCAACAATGCCGTATAGGTGGGCATTACCCAAACCGACACCCCTGGCGGCGACTGATTGATCATCTGCTCTAAAGCCGTGCTAGGATCACGGACGACGTGAACACGTTCATCGGCGATTCCCGCGTACTTTAGTCTTACCGCCATATCAAAAGCACGGATCCCACTGACCCACCATTGCTCAAGGCCTAGCGTAGGAGCCAACGCTTCGAAGTCAACATCCCATAGCCAAGAAACGTCGGTACCGTCGGCGTACCGATCATTGATGATCACCAATGCCCACTTTTGTTGGCCAGTATCGTCAGCCACAGCCTCCAAAACTTGGGTAAATCCCACGGGGTTTTTGACTAACGCCAACCATACCCGATGCCCGTGCATGATAACGGATTCCATTCGCCCAAAAGCCGGCTCAAAACGACTTAAACTTTCTCCCATGGTGCTAGGTTCTACACCCAGTTGCGCGGCCAACGCAATGGCAGCCACCTGATTATACACATTATAAATGCCCGGCATGGTTATGGGCAGTCTCAGGCGATGTCCATTGTGGTCTACAGAAATGGTGTTCTGATCTTTGTTCCAGTCGGCCACGGTCCAGTCGGGGTTCGGCCGTCGCCATCCACATCCCACGCAGTAATAATCACCAAGATGGGCATAGTACCGCATCCAATAATAGAGTGGTTCTCCACAACGCGGACAAAACCGGGCATCCAGCGTATCCTGAAACCGAGTGGCACGGATATTCTCCGCTAAACCTAACCCAAAGTACACCGCGTGAGGATGGCCCTCTCCAAGATAGGCCACTTGCGGATCATCGGCATTTAGGATTAATTGGCCACCGTCATCCATCTGCAAAATTGCTCGCTGTACCATATCTACGGTCGTAGACAGTTCTCCGTAGCGATCTAGTTGGTCTCGAAAAAAATTGGTCACCGCAATTGCCGTCGGATGCGTCTCTAGGGCGGCCCGTGGCATTGACGCTTCGTCAGTTTCCAATAAAGCCATATCTGCACGGGGAACGATACGCCATTTTTCCACTTGTACCACGGTCGCAGTTAAGCCCAGTATCAAGTTAGCCCCAGCGCGATTATGCACCAGACGATATCCATGATTTCGCAATAAAAATGCTGTCAAGGCCGCCGTAGTGGTTTTCCCATTGGTCCCCGTAACCAATATCGTACCATGAGGAAGTCGAGTGATCAGTTTGCTAAGGACTTGGGGATCCAGCTTGCGCGCTACAACCCCGGGTAAAGAACTGCCGCCGCGACCGCTTAACCGACTAAAGAAGCCAGCCAACCGTGCCATCCATACAGCAATCCACAACCGCATCATCGATAACCCATCGTCACAGCACCCCATACTGGTTGCGGTAATATTGAAGGTAAGCTCCCGATTTAATCCGTTCCCACCAGCCGCGATGATCACGATACCAAGCCACCGTATCCCATAGGCCTTGAGACCAAGGCACTTCCGGCTCCCAGCCAAGTTCTCGACGAATTTTATTGGCATCAATGGCGTATCGGCGGTCATGACCCAGTCGATCCGGCACCGGGACAATGGCAGAATGCGACACTCCCATCAAATCAGCTAGCGCTTGCGCGATTTCCCGGTTGGTATGTTCGTTATTACCTCCGATGTTATACACCTCGCCCGGAGATCCGGCTTGCAAAACCATCCATAAGGCCCTAACATGGTCCTCCACATGAAGCCAATCTCTCACATTGAGACCATCTCCGTACAAAGGCCATGGCTTCTGTTCCAAACCGTTAGTTACAAATAACGGAATCAGTTTCTCCGGAAATTGATAGGGCCCATAGTTATTGCTGCACCGTGTCACTACTACGTCTTGGCGGTAGGTGTGAAACGCCGCCAACGTCAACAGATCGGCAGAGGCTTTGCTTGCGGAGTAAGGGCTGTTGGGGGCCAATGGAGTTGTTTCGCTAAACAGCCCGTCTGGTCCTAAGCTGCCATAGACTTCATCAGTTGACACCTGAAGAAACCGTTTTACCTCATGGTTGCGGGCGATTTCGAGCAAAACTTGAGTTCCCAGTACATTAGTTTCCACAAAGGGCAAACCAGACTGAATGCTGCGATCCACGTGCGATTCAGCAGCCAGATTCACAATTGCATCGACTGGACTTTCCTCAAGCAGTGTGTTTAACGCCAAGGAGTCACTGACCGATATACGTCGCCAGCGATAACGCGGATTGTCTTTAACATCGGCTAAATTTTCGGGATTTCCGGCATATGTCAAGGAATCCACATTAATAACTTCCACATCAGGCTGGTGGTTCAAAATCCAACGGACCAAGTGGGACCCAATAAACCCCAAGCCCCCCGTCACCATCACACGCATTGCAACCCCTCCGTCAGCGGTTTTGTGTAGTCCAGTCAAAGCCCACGGTGGCGTCATCCCACGGGATCCGTTTTTCATCGGGGGCATCGGACCGGTAGGATTCGGTGGTAAAGTACACAATCATCAAAGGCTCGTTCCCTAGTACACGATACCCATGCAACACCCCTACAGGAATCACGATCAAGAGTGGATTGCTCTGACCCGGGTATAGAACCTGAGTGATGCCATGAGTTTCTGACCCGACCCGCTGGTCATACAAAACCACTTGCGCCGAACCCACCGGAAAAAACCACAAATCATCTTGCAATTCATGATAGTGAAAGGCTTTAATCACACCGGGGTAGCTCATTGACAATGATGCTTGTCCAAACCGACGCAAGAGGCCTTCATCGTCACGCAAAATTTCTTGAAAAAATCCCCGGTCATCAGGGTGGCGCACTAAGTTCTTCACTACCACTCCGTCTATCTTGCCAAAGTGACTCACTGATCTAACTCCCTTGCCATAATGTTCCCCGTCGATTATAAATCAATTTGACTTTGGTCTCCTAAAATCAAATGGACTGCGCGGGGACGTGACCGAATTCCTTGCACCGTAACCCCATGGCCTATCAAACTTTGGTCGATGCGGTCCCTGACGCCGATAATTTGGCTATCAGACAGCACCACACTATTTTCAATTTCGGTATGAAGAATTCGCACTCCGGATCCAATTGATGTATAAGGACCAATATAGCTGTCTTCCACGACAGCATGTGCAGCAATGCTCACCGGGCCACGAATCGTGCTCCGCCTAATTTGCGCGGTCTCCTCTATGGCGACCCGGCCTTCGATGCGACTCTCATTGTCGACAACTCCATGGCGCCTGGTTTCCATGTCTTCGAGTACCAAACGATTGGCTTCCAGTACATCTTCCGGCCGCCCGGTGTCTTTCCACCATCCCTCAACCAGTGTGGCATCCACCGGCAATGCATCGTCAATCAAGCTTTGAATTGCATCAGTAATTTCGTATTCCCCTCGCCACGAAGGCGTGAGGCGTTCAATGGCCTCATGAATGCGGGGAGCAAAACAATAAGCCCCTACCAGTGCTAACCGCGATGGCGGATCGGCAGGTTTTTCTATAAGGCGCACCACGCGGCCATCTTCTACGACCGCAACCCCAAATTGCGAAGGGTTATCTACCTCCGTTAGCAAAATCGATGCGGCATAGTTCCCGTCACGAAACCGCTGCGCCAGGCGATTCAAACCGCCCCGTAATAAATTATCCCCTAAAAACATTAAAAAAGGCGAATCGGACAAAAAATTCTGTGCAATCTTGACCGCATGTGCCAAACCCAGCGGCGCTTCTTGAGGAATAAAAGTGAAGCGACAGCCAAATTGACTCCCATCGCCGAGTGCATTTTTTACTTCCTGGCCAGTGTCACCGATAATGACGCCTATTTCTATGATACCTGCAGCCACCATGGCATCAATGGCATAAAACAAAATAGGGCGATTCGCTACCGGAATCAATTGTTTAGCTCCCGTGTAAGTTAACGGTCGCAGCCGGCTGCCCGTGCCTCCGGCCAACAACAAACCTTTTAATGTGTCCACCGTTTCGCATTCGTCCTTTGTCGCATATTGTTATTGTAATACAATTCGACCGTAAGCAGTGACTTGACACTATCTCTTGATACAGCATACAATAACATACGGTCGTCGGGGAGTAGCGCAGCTTGGTAGCGCGCCTGCTTCGGGAGCAGGAGGTCGCAGGTTCAAATCCTGTCTCTCCGACCAGTTAAGCACCTTCAGGGATCAGACTATTAACCCAAGCCCGCTACGGTGACTAAATTTTGACTTTTTGTTTTTAGGACTCATACTGGTCGTTGGCCTTCTTGACGGAACAAAAAAATTCCCCGGTGCGGATGGTGCGCAACTGAGGAAGTGCGATCAAGTCGTTCCGCAATGTCTTTATCCGAAACCCCTAGTTCCTGCATGGGAGTGCTGAAAGTTATGGATACGCATGTCGCTGGATGGATTGATCTGTGTGAGGGTGCGATCAAATGCTCTTGGAACCGCATCAGGACTGCCGATACTACCATTCGCGAAGACGGTGACAAAATCCGTATCAGTCCATTCTTCAACCGTAAGTTTTCGTTTCATCTTTTGCTGTCGAGTCCTTCGCAATTCCTTCGTCACCCAATCCGATAACTCAACGATCCGAAAGCTACTCTCTGGTTTGGTATAGTTGACTCAGGTTGCCTTTCCTTCTACCAACACCACCTGCTGACGAACTTGGAAATACTGCTCATCCCAATGAATATTTCCCCACTGCGGACACTAATGGCCGCCCCTCGACTTAACCCTCCCATCAGTCCTGAGTTACAATAACATCTGGAGTTGTGGTCCATTCTTTTCCCATCTCTAACGGGCGTCTTTGACGTAATTCTCGCGTTCCGTGGGATAATGAACAGCCATAACTTTCTCCCGTGGTTTAGCATTTTTTGGCCATGTTTCATAACTTTCTGTACCTTGCGGCTTACTGGGGACTGCATCGCGTTGGATTGATTGACTGAATGACGGCCCATGTGCCGTGGCTATTCGGAAGACACGGCCTTTGGATGGACAAAGATACGAGTGCTCAATAGAGGCTCTGGAATATCATCACGATTAGAAGTCAGTCCCCAATAAAGCGTGTTTCCCTTCTCATCCAACAAATTGAATTTTAATATGCTTTTTTCGAATGAAGTTTTTTGTTGCCAATTTTTGTCAAGTGAATACAGTACTGTAGAAGCAAACTTGGTACTGTCGAAAATTTTGCTTCGTGTCGTAGATGATTCCTGAACTCGATTTACCAACGTATCGGTCACTCAAAAATTTAACAAAATCCAGTAATTTTTGGGGAAAAACGTGCTTCCCGATGTTTAGGCCCAACCGATCAATACGACCACTGTATTCCAATCAAGGAGGCAATTCTTGTGTCAAATGTTCAGGAACCGATTGACGTGCGGGTTGCTCGACTAGAAGAACGCACCGATAGTCTGGAGAAATGGATAGAGGCGCTCCAGACTGATATTAAGGAAACCAAACAGTTGATTACGAATATGGATGATAAGTTAGACAATGCCATTGAATTAAGTCAGCGCAGTATTCCAACCTGGGTACACTACATGCTATGGTTTTTGCTCTTAATGTTAGGTGTAGCGTTCGGCGGACAATTTATGCTCTAGCGGGACTTTCCTAGTTAGCCGATCGTGCAGAGCTAAACCCCTTGCGACTCAATGGGTTTCGAGGGTGGGGTGGTATTATATAATGGGTTTCGCCATCGCACTCCGCGTGATCCGTAAAGAGACTCGTTTTGCCCCAATGGGTATGGTCCCACAACATACACGCGTTGTGATCACGATGCGCACCAGCGGAAACTCGAACGTTGGGCGAGCCACTGGCGAAACGGGGCCGCGATCGTGATTCAGCGCGCCATCCAACGGATTGCGGCACCGTATGGGACACGGGTCATGCCCACCCGGATCAGCCTCTCTGGCACCATTGGCGGCAATTGTGGCAGGGGGTGGTGCAGATGCCTCGCGATCCAGAGGGTTGCCGTGGGGGATGAATCGCGGGCAGTGTGCTGTGGGGATGGATTCCCGTCACATTCTTTGCCGGGCAGTATCGTACGCTGTCGGTGGAGGTAAAATTGATTCATGACAGCACCGATTCTGACACCACCTGAGGTGGTGGCGCCATTGCGCGCAATTTTTGGCCACCATGTTGCCCGCCCTGGATTCTCTCTTACGAATTGGCAGCTCTATAGATTTTAGAGGGGGCAGTGACCGCAGTGGCGGTCGACGGGCATTCCTTACAGCGCACCGGTGACCGCTGGCATTGGAGCTTGGCCTGGATGCGGGCGCATATTCGCTCCTGGATCGCCGTCAGTCCCGAATTTCGGACATTGGCCGCGTCTCACACTATTCATTGCTTGCGATGTTTCGTCTATCAAAAAAAATGCGTTGGCCATAATCCCGCACCAGTGTCCCATCATCAGTCAAAACAACAGGCCGCGCTTTTCGAAAAACGGCATGCCCACATGCCGTTCTAAAATTTTGACGTGAGTCGAAACCCCCGACTGGCTAATGTGAAGTTCTTCTGCCGCAGGGATAAGTTTAAGAGTCGGGGAACCACCGCAAAGCCCGCAACGGGTATAAATTAATGAGAAAATCGTCCGCCTTCCTCTCAAATTCCCGCCCCATCTTGCCACAATGGGGAATCCGGCAATACGATCGAATGGGCCATCACCTGAAATGGTTCCGTGGAGACCAGATGTTGTAAGGTGATGGTTGACAAGGTAGCACCAATACACAATTCCAGTGCCTCCCAAATTTCGGGACGTATGCAATCGGGGCAGGAAGTTATTTCACAGTCACAAAAAGCAATCGGCCCCTGCAAGGCCGTCATAATGTCCAGCAAAGTGATTTTTGCAGCCGAACGCCCCAACACAAATCCGCCATTGGCCCCACGGCTGGATCGGACTAAGCCAGCCCGTTTCAGAGCCATCAGCAATTGTTCCAAATATTTGTCCGATAGGTTAAGTTCCGGAGCTATTTCACTGATAGGCACTGGACCTCCGCCGGATTCACGAGCCAATATGGTCAAAGCCCTAAGTCCTGCCTTAAATCCTGACGACAATTTAAACATGGGACACCGGCCCTTGATATAACGAGGTGCTAAGATATCGCTCTCCAGAATCCGGCAATATGACCACTGCTAATCCCGGGCTAGACGCACAGCGGGCCAGCCACTGACGCGCGCCAACCAATGCAGCACCCCCGGAAATACCGGTAAGGATTCCCTCCTCCAACGCTATGGTCCGCGCTTGCGCCATGGCCTCTTCACCAACAACCGGTACGATATCATCAATGATCAGCCGATTTAAAATTTTGGGGACAAATCCAGCTCCAAGCCCCTGAATTTTGTGGGGTCCAGGATTCTCTCCCATTAGCACGGAGGACTCTTTAGGTTCTACGGCAACCACCGAAATTCGCGAATTGCGCGATTTTAAATATTCTCCAATTCCGGTAATGGTTCCTCCAGTGCCAACCCCGGCTATCAGTGCAGTCACACCACCATCCGTATCCTGCCAAATTTCCGGTCCTGTGGTTTTACGGTGAATTTCCACATTAGCTGGATTATCAAACTGACGTAACGTCACTGCATCGGGAATCTCTTGCACTAGCGCTTCTGCCTTTTGAATGGCACCAACCATTCCCAGCCGCCCTGGGGTTAACACCAATTCGGCGCCAAATGCAGTAAAAAGCATCCGCCTTTCCAACGACGCGGTTTCCGGCATGGTTAGCAACACACGGTACCCTCGGTGCACGGCAACCATTGCCAGTCCGATTCCAGTATTCCCCGAAGTCGGTTCCACAATAGTACCCCCCGGGGTCAACCTTCCCCGTGCTTCGGCGTCGAGAACCATTGCCAACCCAAGACGGTCCTTAACACTGCCGCCGGGATTATAGGATTCTAACTTGCCATAAACCGCCCATCCGCTATCCTCCGAAAGCCGTCGCAATCGAACCAACGGAGTACGGCCAATCAGTTCATCAACTGATTCGTATAGTCTCATCATTCACCCCAACCGGTACTGCCGCATTTCCTATATCAAAACTTACCATTATTGTAGCACATCATTGGAGCATACTATGGTGTAGGAGGTGATTTCGTGGTCCGCCGCAAAAAACCGCTGGTCGCAGGGGCTGAATCCGCATTGGATCAACTTCGGCGCATGATGAAGTCGGAAGTTAAACCTTCACCGAGCCCGTACCGCGATCGGTTTTTGACGATTGCACGACAAGTCGCTGACGATGCCGACGAACCCGTTAATGCTCCACCAATTCACCCAGATCCTGAATAAGGCGGCCGGGGAAGCGGTCGATGTGGCGTATCGCCTGCAATACCCCGGCTGTATAGGCACTGCGATCATGCACATCGTGCCGTATTGTCAATATTTGGCCGGGAGCGCCAAAAACCACCGCTTGATGGGCAACCATTCCCGGTAACCGCATCGCATGGACCGGGATCTCGTTCTTGGGTTTTCCCCAAGAACTGGCTAACATAGCGGCAAGCCGCTTGGCGGTACCTGAAGGACGGTCCCGTTTATGCGGATGATGGCCTTCAACTAACTCCGCTTCGGTAAAATACTGAGCGGATTCTTTGACCAAATGTTCCAAAAGCCATGCTCCCAAAGAGAAGTTGGCAATCAAGGCACCACCGACGCCGTGCTCTGCCACTTGGCGGGCCATGGTGTCTCTCTGATCGGCGGTAAAACCTGTGGTGCCAATAACCACATGCCACCCTTCGGCAACTGCCTCCAATATCCGCCAAAATGCAGATTCAGGTTCGGTAAAATCAACAAGAACGACCGGATAGTCGCAGACGGGAAGCTCAGAGGTGATTATGATCTCGGATTTCACACCCGGCAATACAGCATCCACCGCCTTCCCTGCCTGATGATGGCCGATGGCTCCGATCAATTGTATATCGGGAGACTCCAAAATGGCCTTTCCGACTTCACGGCCGGTTCGGCCCGACGCTCCGGCCAAGACCACGCGTATAGGCTCCGTCATGTTAGGCTCGGCCTCCTTAGATGTTGTCAAGGTCGTAATTTTTCAGAAGCCTTGAAGCAATGACTAAACGCATCATTTCCGATGTGCCCTCGTAAATCTCTGTTACCTTGGCGTCGCGCAGTAGTCGCTCCACCCCATATTCCCGCATATAGCCATAACCGCCAAAAATTTGAATTGCGTCCGCCGCATGTAGCACCGCCTTCTCGGAGGCAAAAAGCTTTGCCATCGCAAACAACGGCCGCTGGCTCGGACCCTCCTCACGCCTGCGCGCCGCTTCGTATGCCATCATGCGCGCGGCGTGGAGATCGGTAGCCATATCCGCCAACCGCCACTGCACCCCCTGATAATGACCAATCGTTTCTCCGAATTGTTCTCTTTGTCGAGCATAAGTGAGAGATCTCTCCAAAGCAGTAGTCATAATACCAATGCTTTGCGCTGCGATGCCAATTCGACCCCCATCCAGCAAGTAAAGGGCCATGGCATATCCCTTGCCTTCCTCCCCAAGACGCTGCTCTACCGGAACTTCCACATTATCTAAAATTAACTCCGACGTGCGCGATGCACGGATTCCCATTTTGTCCTCGGGCGGCCCGAAAGACAATCCTTGGGTCTCTTTTTCCACTATGAAGGCCGTGATTCCCCGTTCTCCAAGAGACGGATCCAAGGTTGCAAAGACGAGATACCGATCTGCCTCGCCTGCACTGGTAATGAACATTTTACGACCATTTAAAATATAGCGGTCCCCGTGGCGTTCGGCGCGAGACGTCAGTGCAGCGGCGTTAGACCCAGCATTTGGCTCAGTAATCGCAAATGCTCCAATCGCAGTACCCTGACATAAGGAGGGCAGGTATCGGGCTTTTTGCAAATCCGTTCCATAGCGCCATATCCCCTCAAGATGCAAAGAATTATGCACCTCATAAATGACCGCTGTCGCCGGATCCGCAGCCGCAATAGCCTCCACCACTAAAGTTTGCGCCAAATAGGTCGCCCCGCCGCCACCCCATTTAGGATCCACAATCATACCCAAATAGCCCTGTTTCCCTAATAACTCCATGTTGACTCGTGGAAATGTCTGGGTACGGTCAAATTCTGCAGACGTTTTGGCGATGGTATCACGCACCAATTGGTGGATGGCATCGCGAATTGTATTCTCTTCTTCCGTAAGTACGCTGAGTCCCATACCTCTAGTCCTCCTGAATGCTATGACGCCATATCTCTCCAGCCACACGATCAGGATCATCCGATCCCTCACCCACGGCTGACACACGTTTTGTCCACGAACTCTCCGAACGTGCTTGGCGTACCAGTCGTTCCCCTAAATCTGACACCGCCTGTTCAATGACATGTTCGGTCTGAGTCCACCGGAACCGATCCAGCAAGCCATGCTCGGTTAAATATTGATGGTGCCGAAACAACGCCTGGCTCACTTCTTCCATGCCACGTCCATCCTCTGCCACCGTCTTAATGATAGGCGGCATCCAATCCGGGTGCTCGCTAGTCAGCCCTAACATACTGCGAATCGATCGTACCGTATGATCCGCCCCATCTCGATCCGCCTTATTCACGACGAATACCTGCCCGATCTCCAAAATTCCCGCCTTGATTGCTTGAATGTCGTCGCCCATGCCTGGAGCCAGGACCACCATGGTGGTATGGGCCATTTGCATAATCTCCACTTCGGATTGCCCAGCGCCCACGGTTTCAATCAAAATTTTGTCAAAACCCGCGGCATCCAGTAATGTCAACGCGCCAAAAGTGGCGCGCGATAAGCCGCCTAAATGACCGCGACTCGCCAGACTACGCATGAACACGCCTTGATCCATAACGGAATCTTGCATTCGAATCCGGTCCCCTAAAATTGCTCCCCCAGTAAAAGGACTGGAAGGATCCACCGCGATAATGCCCACTTTATAGCCCCCATGGCGAAGGTGCAAAGTGAGACCATTGACTAGGGTGGACTTTCCCACTCCAGGGGATCCTGTCACCCCAATTACATGGGCCCGGCCGGCATGAGCAAACAATTGCTGGGCTAGCAACTTTCCCTCTTGGCGTCCTTGTTCAATCCACGTCAATCCTCTTGCGATTGCGCGTTTTTGTCCTTGAAAAATACCCTGTTTAAGGTCATCCAAATCCTTCATTCGTCCTTCACCCGTTCACGGATGAAACGCACAATATCGTTGGTGTCGGTTCCAGGGCCGAATACTTTAGCAACACCGGCTTGTACCATGTCTTCCACATCATCTTCGGGAATGATACCACCCAACAAAATCAACACATCATCCATGTGATTTTGACGCACCAATTCCATGATGCGCGGCACCAGAGTAGGATGCGCTCCAGATAAAATAGACAGCGCTAATACATCCACATCCTCCGAAAGGGCAGCGTCGACCACCTGTTCCGGAGTTTGGTGCAACCCGGTATATACTACCTCCATGCCCGCATCGCGCAAGGCTCGCGCAATCACCTTGGCCCCGCGATCATGACCGTCTAATCCCGGTTTGGCAACCAACACACGAATCACCAGCAATTCCTCCCTACGTCGGCTTTCGCCTTTCACTCACTATATTATGGGTCATTTTGCAAATCGGCATCGTTCTTTCTTCGCTAGTTTACCATGTCTCGCTAAAAGGGAGCCCCTTTTGGGAGCCCCCTTCAATAATTTCAAAACATCCTACGCTTCCCGCGCCTGATGTTGACTCTGGTTCACCCGACCCTGACCGCTGGACCGAGAATATACGTAGCCCCAAAATATCAAAACTAAACCGATAATGTTCATGACGGGGAAAATCGCTGTGGCAATTCCTTGAGAGGCCAAAGTGCCGGCCGAACTCGGCACCAATGCCCCGAGAGCTATTAATAAATTGTAGTAACGGCGCGTCTTCCACCACGACCAAAGCGCCCCAATCAGCACGATGGGCCCACCTACGGCCGCCAATAGTAAATAAAAGATGTGGGTAGTGCCGACAATCGCATTTTTCCCCGCATTTAAAGTTGCCCAACTGCCATGAAGCACTGGAGGGTTCACGAAGGCGAATATTGCCAATAACACCTCTACCAGGACAAAATAGACCGCATATCCGACGGCAACCTTTGTTTTGGGCAATGCCAAGTATGTGGTGCCAACTGACATCGCACCCACTAATCCGGCAGAACCAATAATGTACAACTGGTACTCGAAGACCGAGTTCCAGTTGCTAGACACTGTCAAAGCTTCCATACCAAAGGCGATAACGTACAAAAAGAACGAGATACTCCACCAAAGATAAAAAGGCGATTTTTTCGCGCGATAACGACTAACCAAATTTGATGCAAAGATTAGCGCTAAAAGCGCCGCGGCCCAAAATAACAAACTCGCCATCTCGTTACCCTTCTTTCTTACTTTGACATCCTCCCCACGGATAAATCCGGGGGATTCCCAATCCTCACGGCATCGGGTTCCTGCTTCATCGCACCATTGCTTCTTAGGGCCATGGGCCGGTCGTCCACAAGAGGGTGCTCCCCAGGCTCACCGGGCGTGTCCCGCCCTGTCGGAAATATGACGGCGAAGACCTGGTTGCCATCTTCGATTGAGAATATTTTAGCACAACATTGCGAGGGAACAAGATTTGGGCCTATCAGGCCAGCGGGCTGATATCCCCAGGCGTGAATGCCGGGGCTTTACGCCCGATTCTGGTAATCATCGCAGCCGCTTATTACCGCCGCTTCACCGAAACCAAAACTTGCGCATAAAATACACTATTCTTAAGCAGGAGCCAAGGAGGTATTATCATGTTGGTCATCCGTCCGGGCGATTATGTCGTGACGCAAACCAAATCGCCGATAGTTTGCCAGGTCTTAAAGGCTCACCGTCAAGCCTTATACGTTGAAGAAGTATTGAGCCGCCGGCGATTCATCACCATGATGTCCTCAGCCATTGTGCTGACGCCCGCAGAAACGGCTCAGCTCCTCCTTAAACACTGGACCTTAGGCGTCTTGCATCCCTTGTCCCCTTACCGTGGGCATTACCGCTGAGTTAGCGTCGCCCGGTTCCACTGTTACCTCCGGTTGACCAATCCATTCCTCTTTCAACAGCTTAACATCATGGTCAAGCTTGCGGCTCTTTTGCAACATTCGGTACATGAACCCAAACATAATGATAAAGAGCCCAGTGTATGCCCCGAAGAGCGCTAAAAGATATTCATGCTGCAACGGTGTCATGGCCCATCCCCTCCTTAATCTAGCCTTCGATATGCGATCGAATTGCATTTTTCAAGTCAACCACACCCATCTCGGCACGCATTAACCGCATGCGCACTGCCATCCACAAAATGAACACCAAAGTCATTGCACCCATCGAGAGAAACATAGGTATTTGCATCGAAACCGGCATGTTAATGCCTTGATTGGTAAAAATGACCGGATGAATAGAACGCCACCATCGAATCGTCATATAATCAATCGGCACATCAATATAAGCGATTAGGGCGATGATAGCGGAATAGGTAGCTCTGCGCTCAAAGTTGTCCGACCATTCCCGCAACAATAGATATCCAGCAAATATGACCCATAAAATAAGTGTGGCAGTCAACCGCGGATCCCAAGTCCACCAGGCCCCCCACGCCACACGTCCCCAAATAGTTCCGCTGACCAAGATCATGGTAGTGAACACTGTTCCGATCTCGGCTGAAGCGGCGGCCCAAATATCCCATACCACAGTACGTTGAATGAGATAACCAATACTCGCAACGGCCGTGACTGTAAAGGCGATGCCAGCCACTGCAGCCGACCCAATATGGAAATATAAGATCCGGGCACTTGCCCCTAATTGCACATCATTGGGGCTTCCGATAAAGTCATAATACAAAGCGAGCAGCATGATCGGCAACACAATCCAAATCCACCAGTCTTTTGCAAAGAGACGCTTCACCTGTTACACCTCCCATAAGTACTCGTAAAGCAACAGCGGCAAGACCAAAAAAATCGCATCATATGCCATCAATCCATGCAACCACAGCCAGGGATTTCCCGAAGGAACCGACAACATCGCCTGAGTAGCCTCAACAGTGCAAATTAGCACCGGAATTTCAAAGGGAAACAACAATACTGTAAAAATCATTTCGCCTGATTTGAGGTTAGCGCTAATAGCTGACAACAGCGTGCCAAGCTCCACTAAACCCAATGCTCCTAGGACCAAGACCAAAATCATGGGACCCCATGAACCATTCCATGGCTCATTAAACAGAGAAAAAAATATTGGCGTCGCAATGGCTTCCATCGCTATCATAAACAAAAAAGCCGTCGTGAGTTTAGCCAAAAATATTGTCATTCTGTCACCAGGTGCCAATATTAAACCGGTGAGCGTATCTTCAGGAACCTCGTGCGCATAAGTTCGGCTAATGCCTATCATGCCCGCAAACAGGAACGCCATCCACAAAGTACCAGGAAACACGAGACTGAACTGGACTCTACCCGTGTCCACAGCAAAAGCAAACACAAAAATGACCATTAAAACAAACGCCATCATGGTAACCCACACGTCTTTAGTTCGCCACTCTACGATGAAGTCTTTTTGTACGATAAGCCAAAACTTACGGATGTCGGGCGCCCCCCCCGAGCCACTTTTGGTATTCTAACGCGAGTCGCTCAGCATTCCACCCCTGGGTATCAGACCACCATACCAATCGCCCACGAACCAATATCGTAACCGCCTGCGACACCCGAATGGCCTCATGAACATTGTGAGTGATCAAAATGATTGCGCCGCCCGCTGTCTGAAACGACCTAAGGGTCGTATCTAAAAATTCTTGCGCTGCCAAGTCCAAACCCGTATAAGGCTCGTCTAGCAGCAATAGTTTGGGTTGTGTCAGCAACACTCGGGCTATTGCCGCTCGTTGCAACATTCCTCGCGAGTAAGTCTTTACCGGGTCGGCTTGCGACCAAGTCAATCCAACCTGTTTCAAAGCATTGGCGGCACGATCTGACGGCCTATCCAACCCCCAAAGCTTGGCATAAAAAGTAAGATTGTCCAAAGCACTCAGGCTTGGATAAAGAAATGACTGATGCCCCAAGTAGCCAATCCGTGAATCACTCCTGCCTTCCCTCTCCACTTTTTGTCCGAATCTCCAAAGTTCACCATGAGTCGGTCCCCAGACTCCAGACAATATGCGAAGCAGTGTGGTCTTTCCCGCCCCGTTGGGTCCTAAAATCGCCAACATTCCAGCATCTCCCACTTCCAGTGAGATGTCCCTCAGCACAACTTTTTCCCCTATCTTCTTTCCGAGGTGCAATGCACGCACAACCGCGTCCTGTGGCACACTAGCCAATTTGCGACTCGTTAACTTCCCACACTTCGCCTAAATTGGCTAGTAATTCGGCTCGCTGCACTAGATAGGCATCTTCGGTCACCTCACCCCGGCGATGACCCGCCTCCAACACGGCTAATTCACTCAGGAGTCGTTCACGCATCGCCCGCTTACGAGAATATCGGTACAGTGGTCGCCAGTAGATGCCAATAACCACGCCGCCCATCCCCAAGAGGACTAACAAGGCCTCAAATATACTTCCGACCAGAGGATAGGAGCCACCCGAGGGAATCAATAAACTGTTGCCGGTTTGGGCAATGCCATGGGATTCAATGACAGCCTGAAAACCTTGGCCGGCTTGCAAATTCGATGTAGCGTACTCATCAAACACGGGGCTATTGGCAATACCCGGCAGTTTGCCCTTGCCAGCAGGCACCAAAGATGGGTTTAACACCTCGGGGAGCGAGAGTGACGAAGGTACTAAAAGCACCAGAGTGTTGGTGGCAAGATACGCAGGCAACAACAAAGTATCCGACTTGCCGTTCCATGGCACATCATATTTAAGGGCAAATTTAGTGGGATTCCCGTTCATCACCACATAGTGACTCGATACCCGCACGATATTAGCGCCAATGCCTTCGACCCCATTGGCCCGCGGGATAATGCCGACCACTGGGTTAGACGCTACGGTCAGCATGTCCACCTGTTCAAACACAGCCAACGAACCATGAGATGGCAACAGTACCACCATCTCCATTCTGATCTTCCCCGGAACGGTGGCAGCATAGGTTACCTGAGAGAAGCCCGCCCAAAGGATCAAAGTGGAGAGCACACCCCAAATCCAGGTTCGTCGCACTACGTATTCCCTCCCTGTTGCCCTAACTCTGAACCGCAATGGGGACAAACAACTTGGTCAAGTTTTTCCAAATGTCCGCCACAGGTATCGCAGTACCACAGATGCAATACCTGAGCTACTTCTTGTTCCAAGTCAACTCCTTCAGGAACGCCACCAACAGTCGCCATCGAATGATCCTGGGCAGTCATCCGATATGGCAAGTACACGATACCTAAAACCCCTAAGGTAAGCATCAGAGCTAAGGACCCCACGATCATGCGTGGTCCCTCCCATTGGCTGCCGCCAATCGGTGTTTAGTTTCTATTGGGGCAGTACTAAACTCCCAGCTGCGCGCAGGTGCCGCATCGCCGCTGCTTGGCGCTCCCATCGCAATTAGCGTGGCAAATGCTAATAAATACATTCCTATCCAGATCCAAGAAACCATGGGATTGACAAAAATTTCAACTATAGCCTGATTATGTCCAGGACTACCTTCGAGCACCATATACAAGTCCCGCATAACCCCGCTTTTGATGGCAACGGTAGCCAACGGCTGGGCAGACCCAGGAAAGAACGACAGCCCAGGTTTTTCCGTAAACGTATGCCCATTTTGACTAACTACAACGTTGGCTTGCGTCATCTGGTACCCTGCATGGGTCGCCGTCTGTAATCCAAGATATCGAATGTGATATCCGCGTACCGACACCGTCTGCCCTGGTGCCATCACATGAGTACTAATCAAATTGTTAGTATGGGACCCAATCACGCCTAACACGATAATAAGAAACGAAATATGAGCCAAGTACCCCCCATATCGCCGACGATTTCCCATTATGGCACTGCCGAACGATTTAACCCAGGAAGATTTGGTGGCAATGTGCTTGAGTCGCGTAGCCCGGTAAAACTCTTGAACCATGGATCCCACGGAAAACGCCGCAATGGTGACCCCAAAGAATTGAAGGGAAGTGCGATAACCATGACTGTAAGCAAAGATACCCATCGCCAACGCAACCGCCCACGGCTTCCATAGCCGTTTTATGACGGACTTCCATTTAGCGCTCCGCCAGCCAACGACCGGTGCCGTTCCCAGTAATAGCACCAAAGCCAAGAACATCGGAGCTGTCATCGCGTTGAAAAAGTGTTCACTCAACACCACTGACGTGCCCAAGAACGCCTTGGAGATAATCGGGTAAAAAGTGCCAAATAGGACAACTGCAGCAATCGCAGCAAAAAAAGCATTAAGAAGAAGGTAAATGCCTTCTTTGGAAAAAGCATGGTCCATCACCATACGATCGCGCAGGTTGTCTCGGCGAAGAATAAATACAATCGCGCTACCCGCCACCGCAAACCAGAACAGTCCCACGAAATAGGGGCCAACCCCGGTACCTGTGAAAGAGTGGACTGAATTCTTCAAGACCCCACTTCGCGTAATATAAGTGGCGACCAATGTCATGAGAAAGCTACCCACCCCCAAAAGTGCCGTCCACCACCGAAACATTCCCCGTTTTTCTTCCAGTTGTATAGAATGCAAAAACGCGGTGGCCAAGAGCCATGGCAACAGCGCCGCATTTTCCACGGGGTCCCATTCCCAGTATCCTCCCCAGCCGAGCTCCATATATGCCCACATACCACCCAAAACGATGGCCACTGAGAGAAGCATCCATGCCACCAACATCCAACGGCGTACCACCGGCACCCACTCCCGAGACGGGACCTTAGTCCAGAGTGCCGCCAAAATATATGCGGCCGGGACTGACATGCCAATAAGACCGGTATACATGGCGGGAGGATGAATGGTCATCACCAAGTTTTGCAAGAGCGGATCTAAGCCATTTCCGTTGGTCGGAGTTCCTGATACCAACCGAAACGGATCCACCACGATATTGGACATCCCCGTATAGAACAACAACAGAGTCCCCAGCAAGGGGACGACCATAGGCGTCATTTTCCCTTCCCGAGGCCATCCGCGCCACGCCACAAACGCAGTATAAAGTGAGAGAATCCAACCCCAAAATAGTACGGATCCCGAATCACCGCCCCACAGCGCCCCCATCTTATAGAGCAACGGCAGGGCACGATCGCTGTGGTTGAAAACCGCGACTACGGAATAGTCGCCCGTCACCAGCAGATATTCCAATACAAACACGGCAGCAGTTAGACTCAGAGACACTGCTATGGCCGCACCCCGCACACTTTCCTGCAATCGCTGATTTCGGGTATGGTTGGCCCACCATCCCACTCCTGCGGTATACAGCGCCGCCAACACCGCCAAAAAGAGTGCGTAACGCCCTAATAGGGGCATTGTCATTACAACACATCCTTTCTAACTCTTGGTGGTGGGGGCCGCTGAATAGTGATCGGGGCATTGAATCATTAATTTTTGCGCGTTAAACACCCCGTTTACCATCTTTCCTTTAACTATGGCACTGGCGTTTTTAAACTGCTCGGTTGGCATTGGCCCTTGATATAAGATGGGCAAAACTTGACCTTGGGATTCTAAGTCAAATCGCAAGGTTCTGTTACTCGGGTTATATTTCACAGAACTACTAAGCAGTGTGCCCTGAACCTTTACGACTTGGTTGTTATAACGGCTCATTTGGCTGCGAAATTGACTCACCGGGAGGAAGTAATTAGAGAAATGCGACCCTTGCAACACAATATATACCAAGGCAGCCAAAATAACCAAGGTCCCAATCTGCAACCGCATTTTTTTACTCACGACACACCTCGCTCCACTACAACACTCGAGTCGCATTATACCATAGCACAGAATATTTTGACTGAACTTTCACTTAGTACAATTTTGTATTGAACAAACAATAGCGCAATTACTATTCGGTAACGCTACGTAACACTGATGTGCCGCCAGCGGCCTCGTACATATAGTTTTACCACATTTCTGTTTGTCATGTAGTATTGCACACAGGGCTCGAACCTGATACACTGTGTCGTGCACATCCAGATGTGCCGAAGTGGTGGAATAGGCAGACACGCGGTGTTCAGGGCGCCGTGGGCGATAGCTCGTGTGGGTTCAAGTCCCACCTTCGGCACCATACACAGGTTTGACCACATAGTTGCAACTTATCCTGGATAACTGGTCGCCAAGCGACAAAAAAGAAGATTCGACACCATATGAGACTGGTGAATCGGGGTCTTTCTGTTTTGTGCTTGACGCGGCTCGAACTTAGCGATCTGATCGGGCGAGACCGTTCTTTCCCACATGGTCTAATCACCGCTGGCTATTTTATAGGGGTTATGACACCTCGCTCAGAAAGAGTGGGGCGCCGTTATAACTTTGGCTTCTTTGCGGTTCTTTAGCGACACGATTTCACGACCAGTGAAAATTACGCCGTAGCTTGCGCCGCTATCAAACGGGGCTCAGCGGGTGAATCCGTTCCACCGTCTTCTCTAGATCACGAGAAGCCTCCCACAGATCAACTGCCATCTGAGCCTTGAGCCAAAATTCCGGTGTATTGCCAAAGAGTCGTGCAAGCCGTAGCGCCATCTCAGGGCTGACGCTCCGACGCTCTCGAAGCAGCTCGTTGATGGTCTGCCTCGATACACCGATCACATCAGCCAGACCCGCCACACTAAGTCCATACTCCGGCAGGAAATCCTCCCGCAGCATTTCTCCCGGATGTGTAGGTCGGACATGTCTTACCATCCTATTTTGGAAAGCCACTTGCCACACCTCCACTAATGGTAATCCGTAATCTCAACATCGTAAGCATCACCGTCTTTGTATCGAAAGGAAATCCGCCATTGGTCGTTGACTGAAATTGCGAATTGCCCGCTCCGATCTCCTACAAGTCTGTGCAACTGATTACTAGGAGGTACTTTTAAGTCCTCAAGCCTAACCGCCAGGTTAATGTACTCTAGTTTACGCTTCGCACGGCTCAGAATATCCGGCGGTAAACGCGACGATCTACCAGTTTCGAAAAAGTCGCGTGTGTGTTTATCCGCAAACGTCTGAATCATGCCGTCATTGTAACTCATCACGTGACACATGTCAACATGTGATTAGGCCATAAAACGCGGTACTCGAATCGGACCTAAGGAAGAGTAGCGAATCAAATATTCCAAGTTGCACGCCCGGTTCAACTCGGCGCCAAAATGGTGCGTCTCCCCGTGGCTTACGAAGTGCGATGGCGTTGCGCTTCCATGTACCGGCGTAACACCGCGTTCATGCGACGTTGGTATCCCGGCCCTTGCGGACGAAAGAAATCCACCACGTCGGCATCGATTCGCAATGTAATTTGATGTTTGGGTCCGGGAACAAACACCGCCTCGTGCCAAAACGTCTCATCCAATTAGGGAAGGGCGTCATCCATTAGGTCGGCATCGGTGAGTTTATCCACGAGGTCCCAGTTGGTCTTTGAGTACTCGCCAGTATCGCGTTTGTTCACGCGTATTCGCCCTCCTTAAAGAAATAACCCGATAATGCGGGCCCCGCATCGTATATGCACAAACACAGACACGACCAGCGATACGCCCAATCGCGACATGGCGCTCATCTGGCCATTCAAACCGAGAGCCCGAGAAAAACCCGACGACATCGGCAAAATCAATGTGATGCTTTTCCTCACCGCGCCTACGCATTTCATGGTAACCAGCGCGCCGCAGGTCCTCCTTAAGCTAACGAATCTTTCTTGGCATTTTTTGACTCCCATTAATGAATATTAACACGACCGCTATTCAACTCGATTCCGGGCTTGCGCCTCAATGACAGGACGCCGAACAGTTAGTCTGAACGAGTCGGACGACCCACCCCTCCTTCTAGTGTACATCCCGAGAAGTCTAAACGTCCCGTTCTCGCCGGTATTCTGCCGAGTGGCAGCACTATAATCGGTCCGTCCATGACGCAAGACCCGTTGGGGTGAAGTCGGAATCTCCTTGGGGTTCGTTACCAATTCCGAACGGCGGCGAATCAATTCCCCCTGCTCATCGCGGGTCTCAGATCGCACAATGGGACGGTTCGGCAGCGTGACCTCAAAGGCAGGGACTTCTAAATCCTGAAAGCTATTCATTACCTATAATTGGAGTGCCCTGTAATCCGTTGATTCTACCCTGAAACTGCCCGAAATGGGGGTCAGGGCACACCCATCCAAACCCGACGCGAACGCCGTGCGTTTGGTATTTTATCAAGGGAGCCCGTTTGCTAAAACCCCCCTTTTCAAGGCTAATCTTTACCCACGGGCAGGAATATCCTGCCATTTTGGGTGTGAGATAATCGGAGAAGGGCGAGTGAGGAGCTGTGAGGCAACGTGGGAGGGCTTAATAGAGACGGTGACTGCGACGATGTGTGCGGTGATTCAGGGCACCCGAAAAGCCCGTCCCCAGCCGCGACGGGTTACGGCAGGGCGGGTCTTACGAGGGATTCTGGCGAATCCGGTCCCACCAACAGAGCCACTGCAATGGGCGATATCCCCGCCACAAGGTCTTCACCCCGGGCTCGCCGTCGCTTTTACGGCCAAGAAATCCGCCGAGTTTGGCCATCGCCCGGACCGCATCGCGGAGCGTCAAGGGTTGCCCGGCCGGCCGGATCGGCTTTTGGGTGGTGGCGAGGCGCTCCAAGACGGCGATTTCGGCGGGAGAGAACGCCACCGTCGGCGACTGATTCGGATCGACCCGCACCGGGTAGGTCATCCCCAGGAGCCGCCCTGCGACAATGGAATACCGCGTGATCGCCCGTTCCAGCCGCTCACGGGTTTCTCATGGAAGGTCTTCGACATGACTCCCTCCGGTTTTCAACGTGAAATGCAAGCGTTCAATCCGCCAGCGATAACTATACCAGGTCACGATGCGCTCGGCGTCTGCTGCCGTGGTCACCGCCAACGTGGTGACGAGTCACCATTCAATAGGCTCTATCCCGTCGGGGGAGGGGCCGAGGGCGTGGTGGCGGAACGATGGGCCGGTCGCGCCATCTGCACCACGGTCGTCCGTAATGCTAACGTGGCCTCTCGTTCGGGCTGGCCCGGCTTGCTCGGCACCGTGATCGTCATGGTGCCCAGCATGGGCGCGGCTTCAGCCGCGGCCCAGAGGTGTTGTTCCGGCGGATCTTCGAGTTTTCTGTCCCACGCGGCGCGAATCAATAACTGCTGCTGGGGATTCCGCGGCATGATAAAGAGATCATCAATATCCGATTCGCGGTCTCCCATGAGCACAGTTTGCGTGCCGTCCGGCACGCGAGCGGCAATCTGTTGCTGAATCTGGAGCCAGCGATAGCGTTCTTTCTCTTCAATCGGTCACTGCTTGCGGCGCGCGCTCTTACCTCGGGTTTCGGGATCGCGTGCCCACGCTATTTGGGCGACCAGGCCCAGCGGCACCCCGTCCGTCGTCAGAGCCAAGGCGCTGTGGAGCAAGAACCCTTGCTCCGGGCCGGATCCCATCGGTCCCATGCCCGTCGTGGCGGCGTGACTCGTGAAATTAAAATAGTTCGTATCCTGGGTTATCAGGACGATGGGTTCCGATGCGCACCGTTCCCACGTGGACGCTTGATGGGGTTCCAGCAATTTCGCCGGCGTGACCTTCGGATTATCGAAAAATCGGTAGCCCGCTTTCAGACTGGCCCAATCACCCTCATAGAGACTCGCCAGCGAAAGATCCGGGGGGGCAGACGCCACTGCACTAACGTCCCCGTATATGCGCTAAGGAGTTTCGTCGCGGTGTATGGCATTGGGGAGCCTGGGCTAAAGGCTTACCTGCTCGAAATGCTCGACCACGGGAAACGGATCATAGAAGTGATGCAACAGCCGCTTCCATTCGTGATAGTCCGCCGATTGTCGAAATCCCACAGTATGACTTTCGATGTCGGTCCATTGGACCAACAACAAATACTGCCCCTGAACTTCGAGACATCGATGCAATTGATGGGATATGTATCCATCCATACGTGAAATAATTTTCGACGCCTGTTCAAATGCCGACTCGAAATCGCGATCCATGCCACTCTTGACGTGCAACATCGCTGCTTCAAGAATCATTGTACGGTGCCCCTTCCAAATCCACGGTACAAGAATATGTTATAAGTCGCAGGCCCTATGGCCCTATTATGGAACAAAGGTTTCGCCATGTCTAGCCCTACGGGCTCGCCCCTGCACGACCATCAGATCGGCTCATGGGGCACCTAGCCTTCTCCCCCGCTTGACCTATCTCGCCACGACGCACCCGGTTCGTCGGAAATGGTTACCCTGTTATCCCCATCCACGGGTGTGCCCTGCTGTGATCGACCCTATCTTCGCAACGGATAGAATATTGCCCCAACTCGGTCCAATCTCAAACGAACATACCGCCGCTGAGGATGACCGTGCGTCAGCACTGTGAGTCAAATCGAACAGTTGCTTACGATGTGTCTCTGTGGTAAAATAGGCGCGTTGCTAAAAATTTTGTTTTATTTTTCTAGCAACTGGTCTTTCTCGCGAAAATCAACTATTTATATTGGTTCGTAAGTGCATAATGGGTGGTACCATGCCGCGCGGCGCACTCCATGTTGTGACGCCCGGGGGAAGCACGTATGATAGGTTATATAAATGTGACGGGGTGGCGGAATAGGCAGACGCGTACGTTTGAGGGGCGTATGGAGCAATCCGTGCGGGTTCAAGTCCCGCCCTCGTCACCATTATTTTCTATAGCGCAATAAGTACCAGCGGTACACGAGGCAGTTAATATTTTTGCGGTGATATCGGAAAAAGTTATCGTGTTCCCCCGGCAATTTTCTCCCCTCAGATTCGTTTTATAACCTCGCTCTGGCTCGAGACTACCGTCACTAAGGGCAAACTCACCCATGATGCTGTTAAACTACCAACCCAACTCCGCTCCATGATCCCGCAACCACTGTTTTCTCATTTCAAAATCCGGAATAATTTCCGAGATCGCATCCCAAAAAGGCCACCTATGGTGAAGGTGAAAGCGATGGGTCAGTTCATGCACCACAACATAGTCAATAACCGAGGGCGGAGCTTGTATAATTCGCCAATTGAGCGCAATCAGACCATCCTCGCGGCAAAACCCCCAACGCGATTTGTATTCTGCAATTTTTAGCCGTGTTGGCGCCACCCCCACGATCGGTACATAATGATCGATCCGCTCGGGCAATAGCCGGTTAGCTTCCTCAAGATACCATTTGGTTAAAAGTTGTCGTACCAGGCTCGGGTATTGCTGGGGTACGACCGTAATAGGAATAAAGACACGAATCAGCCCACCGTCCATCACTACGCCTGATTCCTGCTGACCTACCACCTGTAATGCTTGCAATCGGCCACGAAATAAAAACCTTTCTCCACTGACAAACTCTTTGAGGGGCAATCTCGGCAGAGGCACAGAATGATTGAGGTGTTTTAACAACCACCGTGCCTTGCCATGCAGTAGCAACTCCACTGCATGAAGATCAAAATTGTCGGGAACCAAGACGGTGACCTTTTGGTACGAGTCGATTTGAATTGCTGGATGTGTTCGGCGCGAACGCTTTTCTATCGCATAATCAATGGTCGTTTTGCCAATGGTAATGGTCGGCATATAAAACTCGCGCTCCTTCGTCGGCCATTGTACCGAATGAAGAGCAAGATGACTAGAGTCTTGATGTTTTTCGCGCTTTCAATAATACGTGGCATAATGGGAAGTCCTTAACTGTTGCATTCCTGAGTGCTCCCCATTTTTTACCACTCCAGATGATTAAAACCCGTCTGTTCAGCCTTTCTGGCCCACTCGATCCCGCCATCCATGTGGCAGTCGGTCACACACCCTACGCCGCAAACGGCCATCAGGGCAGGCTCACGCCCGCCCCCATCGAAATATGAATTTTGGGGGGCGATCATCCGTCACGGAACGGGTTAGGTTGGGGCCAGTGCTGCCCCAACGGGCGGAATTTGATTCGTGAAATGTGCTTGTCGCCGACAGATGGCGCGCCACGAGAGCCCGCCTTGCGTCAACGCCCAAAGGCCCAAGCGCCATAAGGCATGTGTCCGGGTTTTGACGGTGTTGGCCCGCCAATGGCGGGCCATGCCCCGGACTTCCGCGTCCCATCCGGCGACGTTGAGCCAATAATAGGCCCAGGCAAACACACTAACCCCACAGACGATCTCAGCGTTCGGCGGTGCCCAGTTTAACGCAGTCGAGATGAAACCCCGCCCCGGGATCGTTCTTCTGATCCTTATAGGACTCTTCGCAGGTAAATCGTTGACCATAGGCGGCCACGATTTCGCCCCACGGGCGGTCATCCAAGCCCGCCGAGACCAGGAGAAACCAGGGATCCGCGTGGGCGGTGTCGGCATACACCACCAGGCGGCCGGCATACGATCCGCCGGCCGCCTTCTTCCCATACTGGACCGGACCGTCTAACTGCAGGGGGCGCCGCTTGCCCAGCAGGCTCAGGGGTATCCATTCCTGAGCCCATTGGACCCACACGCTGCCCTTGCTCCGGATAATCCAATCCCAGCCCAGCGTGTCCAAGAACCGAAAGAAGCGCGTGGTGGCAAAGCCCCGATCCGCGAGGAGAATGGGGTGGCAGCCCGTCGGGAGGAGACGGGCGACGCGGGCACATAACGCCTCCTCGTAATCCCGCATGCGGTTCTTAAGATCGACTTTGGCGACGGTGGTCCAGGCGATCGGGATGGCGCGCCCATGGGCGCGTACATTGATACTCAGGGTTTGGAAGACCCCATCCTTGGTTTTCGGATCGGTCCAGTCCATGGTGAGATAGACGGTGCGCGCAGACCCCATGACGGTCGTAATCAGGTCGCCGCAGGCGACCTCTAAATCCACCCTGAGATTCCCCAAAAAGCGGTCGACCCGTTTCATCGCGTGTTTGGCGGTCGTGGTATGGGCGGCGGCGAGACTCTGGCCCAGGGCCGCAATCCCTAGCACCGGGTGGCGCATGAGCGCCCACACCAAGGCGGCCAACGTTTTCCGCTGCGACTTCCGCAACTTCCCGTGCATCGTGAAGTGTGCTGTGATAGACTGAATGTCGAACATGGTGGTCCTCCTCGAAGTGGTTTGGTGATACTACTTCCTTCGACAGAGTGACCGCCATTTCCTTTGCGCAGAATATTCAATCTATTTAAGCAACAAAACTGGGGATGACTCAGGTTGCATTCCCTAAATGGACGGCGCAGCACAATACGACCCTTTATGGACCGTAGTGCCGCACCGCTAATCACATACTCACGCGAGTTTCAATCCGCCGAGAATAATTCACTCAAACCTGGCGAAGGTATCATTGTCGGCCGAAGCATCAATCATTAGGGGGATCCCCCAAAACTGTAAAATGCCAGTCTTTTTCAGCGGCTCCTGAGGTATCTGCCATGACATGCTTTACCACCGTAAAATCATTTAAAGCGTCAAGAGAGAGGTCTTGTCCATATCCACTTTGCTTTACTCCGCCATGCGGCATTTCGGAAGTCAGTGGCAGGTGGTCATTAATCCACACTTCTCCGAATTCCAATTGCTTGCTAAAAATAGTGGCGGCAGAAAAACTTTCCGTCCACACAGATGAAGCTAGACCATACGCCACATCATTGGCAAGGGTTATTGCCTCCTCATCCGTGTCAAAAGGCATTACCACTAAAACCGGCCCAAAGACCTCTTCTTGAACCACTGGCCAGTTTTGTTGGACATTCGTAAGTATGGTTGGTTCGAAATAATAGCCACGATCGTTGATGCTGGTGGCATGGCCACCGGTAACCAGTGTCGCGCCCATGGCCACCGCTTCATCCACATAGCGTTGTACTTTATCCCTCTGTTTAGCCGAAATTAATGGACCAATATCTGTCGACATTTCCAACGGATCCCCTAATCGGGTTGCTTTAAACCGTTCGGTCAACGCGGTTAAGAACGGTTCCCAAACACGGCGATGGACATAAGCACGGGTAGCCGCCGTACAGTCTTGTCCAGTATTCACCAATGCACCTACCGCAATGCCACGCGCAGCCGCAGAAATGTTGGCATCCGCCCGCACAATAGCCGGGGCTTTGCCGCCCAACTCCAGGTGTAACCGCTTGACCCGCGGGGCTGCATTTGCCATAATCACGCGTCCGGTGGCGGTACTGCCGGTAAACGAAATCATTCTCACTCGCGGATCCACGACTAATTGGTGCCCAACGCTTCCATCGCGACCGGTGACAATATTTAAAACCCCATCAGGAATCCCCGCTTCCTTCGCCAAAGGTCCAAGTATGAGCGTAGTAAGGGGTGTTTCGGGAGCAGGTTTCAGTACCATAGTATTACCTGCCGCTAAGGCTGGGCCAATTTTCCATAAACCAATCAAAAGAGGATAGTTCCATGGAGTAATCCCCGCGACGACTCCAATAGGTTGGCGACGTATCCATGAAGTATGAGCTCCATTGTATTCCCCTGTGGCCGCACCTTCCAACACACGGGATACGGACGCAAAAAATCGTAAATTGTCTATGGCAAAAGGCAGATCAGAATAGGTAACCAGCTTCTTCGTTTTGCCCGCTTGAAGGCTCTCCCAATGAACTAGCTCTTCAGAGTGCTGCAAAATGAGTTTGGCGAAATTTTCCAGGCGTTGCGAACGCTCGGATAGCGGCAACGCCGACCACACGCCACTGCGAAATGCCTCTTCCGCTGAATGAATCGCGCGGTCCACATCTGTTGGGCTTGCATCGGCCACCTCTTCCAATGCGGTTTCGGTGGCTGGGTTGAGAACTGTGTAATGGTGTTGGCCTTCTGCCTCCATCCATTGCCCGCTAATCCATAATTCCTTGGCCATCTTGTCATTCCCCCCAAACTCTTTATAGTGCAACACAACATATTCCAGTGCTGGTGAGCCGATTTCCCATCTGTTTTTGAGACTAGACTATGTCTGCCTTGTTGGCAACATCCGGCAAATCGGTAGTTGTGGTTACACCCACCAAGTACGGCTGCCGGAAATAGCGGCTGCCCTTGGCCCAATAGATGACGAGCGGAATCAGCCCCATCGCCATGGTGCCAAAGCCGACATCCA
>JAJZZP010000112.1 GCA_021797515.1 Bacillota bacterium
GGACTCTCGGGAGGAATAGGGTGTGATAATACGAGACAACGCAAAATTCCACGCCCCGCGATCCAAAACCGCATGAGGGCGCCGTTTTCACGGGATAATAAACTTCCATTTGTGGTAATAACTGCCAGCATCTTTGTATAATACACAGAAATGGCGTAACACCGGGGTTTTAAGCGATTTTCGCAGGCTAACTAGGAAAGTTCCGCTAGGGCATCGACTACAAATCTGTTGTTCTCAGGGACTATTTGTCCTGCACTTTTCTGGCTTTTGATATAATGGCCTCTAAGGGGGCAAACCACTGATGACAACCATCTGGCCGAGTCGAGATAAAGCTTGGACAATACTAAACGAATACACCAAAAGTCCGTCTCTCATTAAACATGCATTGGCTGTTGAAGCAGTGATGCGAGCGCTTGCCAGCCAAAATCATGAGGATGTGGACCTATTTGGATTGGTCGGCCTACTTCACGACTTCGACTACGAACAGTTCCCGGACATTGGTCAGCATACGATAGCAGGAGGAAATATATTGGCTCAACGGGGATTCCCCGAGCCCATAATCCATGCAATTCGATCGCATGTTACAGAAAACGGCATTCCTCGCGAAACCCTTTTAGAACGCGGTATCTATGCATCTGACGAGTTGACCGGATTTGTGGTGGCGGTGACGTTAGTCAAGCCCTCGCGAAGTTTATCTGAAGTGTCATCCGCGTCAGTGCGAAAGAAACTCAAAGACAAGGGTTTTGCCCGAGGAGTCAACCGGCATGACGTGTATGATGGTGTAGCAGGTTTAGGTGTCACCTTGGAAGAATATGTCGACTTCATCGTGGAAGCGTTAAAACCTCACGCCGAATCCGTAGGGGTGAATCCCTAGCTGCCAATTGGCCAGGGATTTTATTTACTGGACAATGGCCGCCGACCCGCATAACCTTCTTCCAATCCATGGTAGTAACCGACTACGGGCTCGTCCATACGCCAGCACAAGTATACTTCCTCATCATTAATAATTGCAGGAAAGTCAATCAACCCCACTTCGACATCGGTAACCCGGCAGCCTAACTCTTGAATCGATGCTAAAATCCTGTTCGCTTCAGCCACAACGTCATCAAATTCTCGTTTGGCCACTTGATAATCAGTCATCATAATTAAGTTTCCATCCTTGCGATACCCCACTTCTCGAATATCGCGCATTTCCTCATATTTTCCTCGGGCAGTTCCCTGCAAAGCCTGAAGTTCCACCATCTGTTTCGTAAGGCGCGGAATAAGGGTATTGGCCTCTGCCACCGTAAAATGTTTGACCGTCATGCGCTCCCCTCCTCGCTCCTTGCCTTAAAATTTTGCCTCAGCGTCGGAAACCCCGTCAAGATGGTTCACAAAACGCGCGGCAACAAAAAGCAAATCTGATAAGCGGTTTAGGTACTTGACATGGAGGACCAACGATTCGTCTTCTGTTGCTAACGTCACCACCCTGCGTTCGGCTCTACGCACTACCGTGCGACATACATGGAGTTGAGCCACCGATGGAGAACCCGAAGGCAGGATAAAATGGCGCAGAGGGGGCAGCTGTTGGTCCCAATGATCAATAATTCTCTCCAGATTCGCGATGTCCTGCTCCGTAGTACGGTTATCTCTTTCGGGGTTGATGTTTGACAGATCCGCCCCCAATGCAAACAACCGATGTTGAATCTGTTCTAAAACGTGTTCCACATCTTGATGAGAAACTAAGAACGTACGGGCCACACCCAAAAGGGCATTCGCCTCATCGACGGCGCCGTATGCTTCGACACGCACTGAATCTTTTGACACTCGCTTTTGAGTGCCTCGGCCCCATAGGCTGGTTTGCCCCAAATCACCGGTACGGGTATAAATTTTCACACATGCGCCCCCTACCATCCTGCTCACTGATGGTTACACTTATTAACGCCTATTGTACCCGAAGAATGCCTCGATGATCATAGAGCAAAAGGATGGTCGCTAAAGTCATCACCATTGTTGCAATAATTTTTCTTCTCCGATCATGTTCGTGGAATCCAAACACCCCGACAACTGTAGCTCCAATACCGGCTAATGCTGATACCGCTTCAATTAGTGTCACGGGCATCATGCCCAACAGCATAAAGAGCGTAAGATACGATCCACCATTCGACACTGCCGCAGCAAAAGCCCATATCGGACGTTCTCGCAACATTTTCCACACGGACGGCATATTCCCAAACATGATACTCGCCAACATCATCCACCCAGTCACAACCAAGTATAAGCTGGCGGCATAGGCTAAAGGCTCTAGCCCCACATGACCTATATCGAGCAGTCGACCCAAGACTAGTATCACATCACTAAACAGCATTAGCACAACACCCCGGTTAAACCGCTTGCCAATCCCACCCAGCCACAGAGCCCCCCCGAGAAACCCCATGACCGACACCCATGCCCAGATGGTACCAGTAGGATGCCATAAGAACAGCAATACCGGAGTCGCATTCGCCCAAGCGCTCACTTGGCCGACCTCACCCCTGGAAAGCGCGGTAGTATACAACCCAAAGGACAATGCGTAAATGCCACCGGACCAAAAAGTTGCCGGAACGAACTTTGCCGATCCCATCATCGCAGCGACTAACCATAAGACGGCGGAGGCACCCCCGTACGCGACCACCATGGTTGCCAATGCCGAACGATTTTTCCCCAAGCCGTGAAATGCTACCCGTTCACCGCTTAAGAGCCCGAGACGCGTGATAATCCACCATACCACCGACCTTCCCCCCGGATTACTCTATGGACGAGAGCAGATCTTTATATCAAAAATTACATAGGGTTAGTCTCTACAATACGAGGACTAGCTCGATATTGGTCAATTCCCAAGTCATGTCTTTGAACACCAGATGGCGAGTGGATTTCCAACCATGACTCTACCCGTACCCCCTCTTGTCCCGGAGCTAGTATTTTTGTCGTTCCGGGTTTCAACGCACGATCGATCCGAGTAATGGTACGAAATGGATACTTGGCCAATATCTTATGCTGCACTGAAATGTCCGGTCCGGGAGTTGCCCCCCACACCGTAACGGTTAAGTGGCGGTTACTGCCTTGGGCGGTAACTAATATGGGGGTGTCCCGATCATTGCGAAAACGAAAGTTCAGGTAATCGGAGGATACCGTGGCATCTTCCCCGGGAGGTAAATAAGGGACCGTCAAGCCGTGCTGATGGCGTTCGATAACGGGAAGCCCTGTGCGCAGCAGCGCCGAATACAGTGTGCTCGAACCCTGGCAAACACCTCCACCGACTGACGGCACAATGCGGTCCCCAACAAACGCACGCCCCCAACCGTAACCATTTTCTGCAGTGTACGGCCCCACGACCTTGTAATACGAAAACACTTGATGAGGCTCGACTACCACTCCGTTAAGCCGTTGGGCAACCAATTCAATATTCTTTGCTTGGCTAGGAGTCGCGTGAAAATAGTTGGTAGTGCGTGACCCCAACACATAGGGCAACTTTAGAATACGCGCCTGTGACTCTCCAGGTACCTTCTCCACCACAACAGGACTAGGCACCCGATATTCTATCCGAGCCCAAAGTGCCCCCCCGTGTGGGGTCATAATCGTCGGCACCGGTGCATTAGGCCATAACGCCAACCATATGGTTAAAAACCACAACCGCATATACCCTGCTCCTTTCCTGCAAACCTAGGTGCTTAGGATGCGCCGTTTTGCACATTTTTAACGGTCTTATCCCTTTTGTTATATATATTTGATATATAATGAGACGTTGAGCTGGTTGCGCGGCCGGAAAAGGTAGTCTCTTAGAGACCAGCCAGAAAATCCCATTGCCGATGCACCGTAGCGCTACTGCGTGCCGCAAAATTCGCAAAATTGACGTGGATCTACACGTCGCCAACTTGGGTCTCACCCATCTTAGCAATCGCTCCAGCAGGTACTATCACTGCGATGAATGCGCAATGTCTGTGGCAACGCCACCGTTGGGCTCAAATCGAATAGGTAGGCACGCACATGGGCATTGGTTATACACCCGAAAAGATGGTGAGGACGGAAAAACTTCCGTTGGTCCCCGAGCCGATAACTGTCAAAACTGCATTATATTATATCAAAGGGTACCTTAGTGGCTGAAAAATCGCGGAAATTCGCCTACTTAGGAACCTGGCTCACGCCGCTTGACCCTCGCAGCATCACTCGGTAACATGAATTATCTTTCCTAGGAGGTTTTTCGTGAGGTCAATCAATGTCGGTCTTTTGGGTCTAGGCACGGTTGGACAAGCGCTGACTCAGCTCATTACGCAATCTCAGCCCACGATACGGGTTGTAAAAGCATTGGTTCGCCACCCCATTCGGGCGCGGGGGGTAGCAGTACGGGTCACCACCGACCCCGATGAAATAGTGCGGGATCCAGAGATTGATGTGGTGGTCGATGTTATGGGCGGACAACACCCTGCAATGGAAATCCTTTCGGCAGCCTTTCAACACGGAAAGGATGTCGTGACGGCCAACAAAGAAGTAATGACGTACTACGGTCCCGCCCTTCAGGCACTCGCTCGTCAACACAACCGTCTGTTGCTGTACGAGGCCAGCGTCGCTGGCGGCATGCCAATAATCGATGCTATCACACACCATTTGTCTGTAGTGCCGATTGATCGCATCGAAGGAGTGCTTAACGGCACCTGCAATTTTATCTTATCCCATATGGAAGAAGGTCATGATTATCTAGAGGCACTGCATGAAGCTCAGAGATTGGGATATGCCGAACAGAACCCCGAAGCTGATGTTGAAGGATATGATACTGCCAGGAAACTGGTGCTTTTGGCCCGCATCGGTTTCCATACCGAAATCCCTGCCGAATTTTCTGCGATAACAGGCATTACAGGAGTAACCGGACACGATGTGGCTCGACTCGCTTCCCTTGGGTGTGGAGTGAGGCTGGTTGGTCGAGCTCTTTGCCAAGATCAAGGTATCAGTTTGTCCGTAGCCCCCACGGTATATCGCCAAGGCCATCCCTTTTTGCGACTTCAGGGACCGCAAAATGCTGTTCAGGTCACCAGTGCCGTGGGCCATTTTCTGTTTGAAGGGCCTGGGGCGGGAGGCCTGGCCACCGCGACCAGCGTGTTGTCAGACATTTTGCGAATCCGGCAATTAGTTCCTGACCGTGAACCCAATCCCATGATCTCCTTAACCTTTAACGAACCCGAGACCCCGGCTATTTGCTTTCCCCTGGATCCTGAGACTCCCCTGCCCCAAGTGCTTCCCGATGAGTTAAGACGTACTTCGTCCTATGCCATTTTGTCGTGTCAATTACCACGAGAGTTGGCTAAACTATGGGGCTTAAGGCAATATGCTTGGGGGGAAGAGGAAGGGCCCACCATTCGGTGAGCCCTTCCTCCATGGCTAACGACGCTGCATTTGCTCCTCGGCTAGGCGAATCGCCTCTTTGACCAACATGCCGCAATCACGGGATGACACCGCGCCCCATCCGTCTTGGCGAACGATTTGGGCTACTCCAATGCGCTCCCCGAGCTTCATCTTAGTTTCTTCCGACATCAATTTTGCCACGTTTACCACCCCCCATGCTTCAGTGTTTGTAGAATTCACCCAGGCATACATGATTCGGTAGATGTGCTCATAAGTTTGGACCCGATACACAAAGTTTCGGGTTTCTAAATAGGGAATGTCCCGATAGTTGGGGTGCTTTGGATTGAGCACCCCCTTATTGACCCAATTAGCCACTGTGTTGGGTCCACCATTATAAGCTGCTAACGCCAACACTTCATTGCCATGGTACACATTCAGCAAATGGCGCAGATACCAAGACCCGAGCCCGACGTTGACCTCGACTTTGGTGAGAAGTTTCGCTGTGACTGACCCCTGATGCGTTTTCCCGACTATCCACTGAGCCGTTTGCGGCATAATCTGCATAAGACCTACAGCTCCCCGATTACTGACAACATTGGGTCGAAATCCACTTTCTACCCGGATAACGGCGGCTACTAAGTACGGGTTAACCCCGTTACGCTGTGATGCTTGGATTATCGTTCCGCGATAAGGCCACGGCACAAAGTAACGATAACAAAACCCTATGAGCAGAATTAACGCCAACAAAATCATCCATCGCCCTGTTTTGCCCGGTTTTGTGCCTTTTGCCATAATTGCGTCACCACGTCCTTCAGTTCATCAAGAGTGCCGCGATTGTCAATGACCACCTGGGCAAAGTGCAACTTCTGAGCCAGCGGCATTTGCGCCCCTATTCGCCGTTCTGCCTCGGTAATATCGACATGGTCCCGCTCCATAATCCGCGACAACTGCTGTGGCAGGTCGGCGTAGACAACCCACACCTCATCGACCATTTTATGCAGGCCTCCCTCAATTAGGAGAGGAACGTCTAGCACTGCGAGGGGCTGTCCTTGTTGGCGAAAAACTTCTAATCCTTGGGTCATCAGGGCCCGGACACTGGGATGCACTAATTGGTTTAATTTTTTTCGAGCGCCCTCATCGTGAAATACCAAATATCCCAACTTCCGTCTAAGGATTTCGCCGTTGGCTCCTAGAATTTTCCATCCAAATTGTTGCCAAATCGCTGCCCATACGGGTTGCCCACGAGTTTGACAGGAGTGGGTCAAGGCGTCTGCGTCGATTACCGGCATTCCAAGCTCTCTAAGTATTGCACTAACCTGAGACTTGCCCGATCCAATGCCGCCAGTCAGACCGATCACTCGCATAATTTCACCTATTTTCGCCAAGTGATGGATTGCCAATTCAGGGCGCCGTTAGCAAACCCTTGGGCTGTCATAATGTCGTGATCTAAAAGCCAAAAGTTTCCGCGTCGAACCAAAGGAATCCCAGTACCGCGCCTTATTCTATCTTGCGTACCGATGTAGGCCGCAATTTGCCCTTTTGATGCCAATGCCTGTATTTGAGCAGCCGTAGATACCTGCACCGAAACCTTGCCATGCGTCAATTTGCTCAAGGTTTGAGCCAAAACCACCGCGGTCGAGTCCTGCCCGTTGACCCAAACCGTCATGGCACGATCTGTAGGCAACCCTGTCGGCCAATTAAATCCCTGAGATGACTCTCTGCCTAAAAAAGTTCGGGACACCCACGTATTAATTGGTGCTGTAGTAGGATAGGCACTGATTTTTCGGAGATTTGGACTCAAAAACAAACTAATCGTGCCAGGAGTGGGAAGAAAAGCGATTCGATTGCGTTCTTTAACCGGAACTTTTCGCAGTTGAGCGGCTGCAACCGGCACCACCGACACGGCCTTATTAATAAACCCTAATACCGCCAATTGAAATGACGAATATAGTTGGAGTTGGACTTGACTGGGGCCAGTACCAAATACGCGTTGAAACGTTAAATGATCGCCTGGTGTCCAATTCGTTAAACGATATCCCGCCGTTCCATATAGGTTGGTAAACTGCCAACTGGCACCGCCTCGAAGTTGATCAGACAGAGGAACCATGGATAAGGCGGGATTGGCCAGTGCCCGTAAAAATGCCACGGTTGCAGAATGCTTTAAGGTGATAGTCACGGAACTGGGATTAACCACCTTAACTCCCGATAGATAGTTCAGGTGACCGGAAACCATATGTTGGTACCCTACCACGCTGCTCAACAAATGTTTAGCCGTAGGAGAATTTACCTGGGGCAAAAGCGGGCGCGCCAAGGCCTCCGCCACAGTATCGGCGGTCATAATCCCCCCGTTGGTCAAACGGTGATTCCCTAATTTAATGGTTACCACGTTGCCCTGAAATGTCGCTAGAGATGCGACATCCGGCACGATCTGCCCACTACTAGTCTCCGACAGCAATGGTTCAAAAACATTATCATCCACTTGCCAATCCGACGGACTATTAGCCAATGCCGGATCCAGATTAGTCGGCATTGACCAAATAGCTTCCACTAACGTGGCCTGCGCAGGAGAAGTTTCGATAACTTGAGGTTTTGGAACATTAATCAAAAGCGCCGGCACCAAAGCCAGACCTAGCAAAAACCACGGCCAGACACGAATATTCATTAGGCTCGTTTCCCTGGTAGCTTCTCCAATTGTTGTGGCGTTAGATCCTTTTCCGAAATGATGTCCAATTTAATTTTTCCTTCTAAGGGCACGACTTCAATCTCTCCACGAATTCCCATCTTGTGCCACAGTAGAGTGACTGCCTGATCGGCCTCCTCGTGCGATTCCAGAACGAGACTAAATTGTTGCATGTCTAACCCTCCAGGTCTTCCAGCATTGGTTGGCAATGCTGGCAAAAGTGAGTTGTTCGTGCGTGAATCACTAAACTGTGGATTGGGCTGCCACATTTCAGACAAGGCTGTCCCCATCGCCCATAGACTGCTAGATACTCTTGATTTTGCCCCTGGTGCCCCAACGCGTCGACATAATCAGAGAATGACGTACCGCGATTGGCAATGCTCACCCGTAAAACCCGACGGATTGACCGCACTAAACGACTCGCCGATCTAAAGGAAACGGTAGATCCAGGCGACAGCGGGTGAATGCCCGCACCAAAAAGAGCTTCGTCCACATAAATATTGCCCAATCCCGCCACTAACGATTGATCCAGCAATAACGATTTAATTGGCGATTTTCGCCTCCTTAACCGATCGATCAAATATTGAGCGGTAAAGGATCGGCTTAGGGGTTCGGGGCCTAAACGAAGCGTCCGGTCTTTGTCGAATTCCACAAAATACCCAATCCGACCAAACCGCCTGGGATCTACCAGCCGAAGTTCCTTATCCTCCCTAAGCCCTAGAACCAAGTGAGTGTGACTCCGCCAAGGATTAGCCTCCGGTTCCACTACTAAACGACCGCTCATTCCGAGGTGAATTATCAATGCTGACTTGTCAAAAAACCGCATAACCAAATATTTGCCACGACGTCCCATCGATTGTACCACAAGGCCCGGCAAACGATGGGCAATAGACTCCGATGAGACCGTGCCCATTTTTACCATACGCGCATCCAAATGTTTCACAGAGACCACCGGATGACTGGGCAAAATGGTATTCAAATAAGTTCTGATAGTTTCTACTTCGGGTAATTCAGGCACTCATAATCACCGCGTTCGCTTCAGTTTTGTCATTAATTCCCAATTGCTTCCTACCTTGAATTCGACGACCAGTGGAACTTGCAAGTTTAACGCATGAATCATATGGTTTTCGGCGATTTCGGTCAAGGTCTCAATCTCACCAGGCATCGCATCCCAAATTAATTCATCATGCACTTGCAATACCATGTGACTTTTAAGTTGTCGATTATCCAAAGCTTGCTGAATACGGATCATGGCAATTTTGATTAAATCCGCCGCACTTCCCTGGATGGCTGTATTCATTGCCATACGTTCGGCATATTGGCGCCGCGCCCGATTTTTACTATGGATATCTGGCAATGGCCGAATACGCCCCATAATTGTTGATACCTGTTCCGTTCTTCGGGCTTCGTCAATGATACCGTCGAAATATTGTTTCAGGCCCGGGTATCGGGCAAAGTATTTGGCAATGTATTCTTTGGCTTCATTTCGCGACACCCCGGTGTCGCGGGCCAACCCAAAATCCGAAATTCCATACACGATCCCAAAGTTGACTGCTTTTGCGCGATTGCGCCAGACAGAGTCTACAGCTTGTATCGGCAACCCAAAAATTTCCGCAGCGGTTCGCCGATGAATGTCTTCCCCTTGTAGAAACGCCTCAATTAGGTTTTTGTCACCGGACAAATGCGCTAACATGCGAAGTTCAATTTGCGAATAGTCAGCTGCCAATAATTCTCGCTGCGTTGAAGGGATAAATACAGCTCGCACTTGACGGCCCAATGCCAACCGAACCGGAATGTTTTGCAAATTCGGATCACTTGACGACAATCGACCGGTGGCCGCAACCGTTTGATGAAACGTCGTATGAATGCGGCCATCGGACGCAATCAGCGGCAGCATCCCGTCAACATAGGTACCTTGAATCTTCATGTGTTGCCGGTACAGTAAGACTTTCTCCACCAACGGATGCAAAGGTGCCAAAGATTCTAAGGTCTCGGCATCGGTGGAATATCCTGTCTTGGTTTTTTTCATGGCCGGTAAGTTTAGCTTCTTAAACAAAATATCCCCCAGTTGAGAGGGTGAATTAATATTAAAGACAGTGTCTGCCAATTGGTAAATCTCTGTTTGCAAATTCGAAATGGCCTCTTCTAGTTGCCGACCGAGTTCCTTCAACCGATCGGCGTCGACATTTACGCCTGTGGCTTCCATGCGTGCCAAAATTACCGCTAAAGGCAGTTCAACATCTCGATACAATGGGGTCAAACCTTTTGCTGTCAACTCTTCTTTTTGTTTTTCTATAATCGCAGAAATCATCGGCAACACTATTTCCGGACGGTCACTGATAGAAAACCCATAATGTGGGGCGATGTCCGCCAACTCATAACTGGAACGTTCGGAGTTGAGTAAATAGGCCTGAATCTTTCCGTCTTCTACGACCGTTGGAAGTCTCGCCCCGGTTTCCAGAGCATAGCGCAAGATGTTTTTACTTGCCCACGTACTAATCCGCGAGTTTGGCAATATCATGTTCCAAGATATCTGCCCATAATGATGCGTCGTGGGATCCATGACCCAGAGCACCTGCTGCTGATTCATCCATAATACCAAGTCGTGATCCATGTCGAGTTGCACAACCCCGGGTATTGCCGGATCAGCCATGTGTTTTGGTTTGAAAGACTCGGGTGTAGGCTGTGGTTCGGATCCCCCGATCCGACGCCGTATTGCTACCAATTGATAGCGATCCAATAACAGGAAAAGCGCGTCTGTGCCATGAAGTTGATATGGTTCCTCCACTTCCGGCCATCGAATGGGAGCATTTACAACAATGGTCGCAAGCCCCTTCGACTGACGTGCTTCGGTCTCATGACTGGCTAGTGCTTTTTGCCAACGGGTATTGGTCACCTGGTTTAGGTCACGAAATATCGCGTCAATGTCATGGAATTGATCTAGCAAGGCTAACGCGGATTTTTGCCCAATCCCTGCTACCCCGGGAATATTATCGGACGCATCACCCATGAGCCCTTTAAGGTCCGTCACCTGACTCGGATCTACTCCCATTTTGTTACGTACTGCCATCCTGTCCATGCGCTCAAGGTCGGTAATTCCGGTGCGAGATGTCAAGAGCACTTCGGTTTGATCATCCACCAATTGCAACAGGTCGCGGTCCCCCGTAACGATTTTGGTGATGTACTGGTGCTGTTTGCCCATAAAAGCTAATGTGCCCAAAATGTCGTCAGCTTCGTACCCGGGCAGTATCATCACGGGGACTGTCATGCACTGGAGAATTTCTTGAGCTATGGTGACTTGTTGGCGAAAATCCTCTGGGCTTTCAGCTCGCGTTGCCTTATAGTCGGCAAATTGCTCATGGCGAAAAGTTTTGACCGGGGCATCAAAGGCAACCACGACGCGGTCCGGTCGCTCTGCTTCAACAACCTTAAGCAACATGCTAAAAAATCCATGAATTGCTCCCGTTGGTATCCCCTCTGACGTCGTTAAAGAGGGCAACGCGTGGTAAGCGCGATACAAGAGACTGTGTCCGTCAATCAGTAGTTGGGTGGGCATCGGTTGAGGCTCCTTCAATGATATAGTCTATGGTAACAAGATTTACCCAGATCAACAAGAAACCCCCCCATCGGATCGATGGGGACTTAGAGGAGGCCTTTGTCGCAATGTCGCAATGGATGTTTATACACGGAGCAGCGTCCAATCATCATACATGGGCCAGGCAACGCCGATTAGGTTGGGATGTGTGGATGGGTGATCTCCCTACTTTGAATCACAGTTCGCCCCGCTACCTCATAGATCGTTTGGCAGATTGGTGCTTAAGCCAATTGACAGAACCGACGGTCATAGTAGGGCATTCCATGGGTGGTGCCGTCGCACAAATCATGGCGCTGAAAAATCCCACAAATGTGTTAGCACTTGTGTTAGTAGGCACCGGGCCCCATCTTCCGGTAAATTCTCAGCTTCTTGACCTGTTGGCTAATGATCCCACCGCAGCGCTGGAAAAAATTGCACGTTGGTCAATCAGTAAAAAATCAGACCCCAAGCTACTCGAAATCAGCATCGATATGGCCAAGGCGGTATCAAAGGATCGGGCTCTACAGGAATTCACTGCGTGTCAATTTTTCGATGCCCGACCTCAGTTGCACCAAATTTTCTGTCCTGTATATTTAGTCCGCGCAACCGACGACAAGATGACACCTACCGCACTATCTGATGAATTTTTGACGGTTTGGCCCAACATGCCTGTGTTCGACATTGTCGATGCTGGACATTTAATGATGTTAGAGCAACCGGAAAAATTCAACGAGATATTGGACAGCATAAGACTAGCGATTAAAGAGAAGGGGATGTAATTGTCGAGCACCACCCTGAAGCAAGTTGTTGCCGATGGAGAAATATTTGCGGGTGATTATGATCAGGTAGCGTCAAACAGATTTTAGTGTAACCCAGATACTATCTGGGAATTTTAACAGTCACAATAATAACCGAGTCAATGCTGTGGCTGGCCTCCACCATTGTGGGCCAGGATCAAAAATGAGAAGCCCCTTAAGGCTTCTCATCAAAAAATTTTGGTGCCGAAGGCCGGACTTGAACCGGCACGTGGGATCACCACACGCGATTTTGAGTCGCGCGCGTCTGCCTATTCCGCCACTTCGGCGCCGACTGGGTAATTATATCAGGTTCATCATGGAGATTCAACCCCGCGTCTTCCCTCACAGAAACTCCTCATCCTTGGACCATGAAGTCATTTGTCCGCCTCGGGAGGCCGACGGGCACCCACGGACATCGTCGCGAAAAAAACTTTCCGACGCGCATCGCGTATTACCCTACCAAAAATCATGAGTCGACCGCGTTCGCGGTCGGAAGATACAATTTTCCAGATCCCAACGATGATGCATGATGTGATAGACCGTCAGGGCCCAGCCCTTGTAGGTCTTGGTCACCCTCTGCCGCGGATGCCGACGCCCCCGTTTCCGGGTGGTCACCGTCCGTTCCCCGTAGATGATGCGGAGGTGGGCCACGGGCCCCCAGCTGAGTGCGGGAAAATCCCCACTCTGCAGGACTTCGTGGCCGAGTTGCCGGGTGATCACCGGGAGTGTGATCTTCAGCAAACCTTTGGCGTCTTGAAGGATCGTGAGCCGGTTATCTTTGAGGCGAATGACGGCATCCCAGCCGTGCTGTTGCACGGCCCGAATAAAGACACGCGTCGCGTACAGCGCATCCGCCACGATGACCGGAATGTGGTGATGATACGTGTGATAGAGCGTAGTGAGCAGCCGATAGGCGGCGGTCGGCTCGCCTTCATTTTTATCGCTGCCATCGGCCGGCTGGATGACGTCCCATTCTAGGACCGTCTGCCGATGAGGCCCCACCGTACTGACGACCACGATGCGGTGGAACCACTCTGCCACGCCGTTGACAGTGCGATGCAGACAATCCCGACACGTGACGGAATGTTGCACGAAGAGTTCCACACCATCCAGGGCGACCACCCGTAGTCCGTCGGTGCCTATTAAGCCCCGAAATGGCAGCGGACACGCGTCTGAAAAGCGTTGTATGATCGGATTGAGCCGGGGAGAACCGATGGCAGGAAAATATCGGGATCGTCCTGACAACGAAAGGAAGTCGACACCATGGAACAGACGAAAACGATAACCCCCGAATGGAAAGCGCAATGTATTCAGG
>JAJZZP010000073.1 GCA_021797515.1 Bacillota bacterium
TCTTACGGAACAATATCTGGGATAATATCCCAAGCGCTGGCGAATAATTCTGGTCAGTCGGTGATCGACCCGGTTTCCCAGGGCGACAAAAGAGGGCCCAATCAGCGATTTATGGACAGGCTCCTAGTACTTAGTTATATTGGCCATCACGTGTTGGGGTTGTCGGCGTCATACTGACGCGAGCAACCTTTTGATTTAGGATAAAATGTTTCATAATTCTAAATACCATTGTCAAGGAGGAATCATCCATGTCTATACCGAGTCAGACACGAAGAGATGGCGAATCGATGGAAGTTTTTTTGGATCGTTTGCATCAGAAATATAATGGGAATGTTGCGACAATGGACCGAATGCTAGACATCGCGGTGAGGCGAAACCCAGACAAGGCCGCTTTGCTTGATGGCCAAGGGAACCGGCTGTCCTACAGTGAAATGGGACACGCCGTGTCGCGGGTTGCGGGAGGACTACGACTTGCCGGAATTATCGCCGGGGAACGGGTGGCGATTATGATGCGAAGTCACGTTTACTACGTATTGGCCTATTATTCCATAATCACCCGTGGTATGGTAGCAGTGCCCATCAATGTGCGATTGGCTGCTCGCGAGCTAGCCTACATTTTTGATAATGCTGGGGTGAAATTGGTCATAGCGGATCAGGAATTTGGCGCCTTGCTAAAAGAAGTGTTAGTTCTTTTGGGACGAGAGATCCCCTGCTATTGGACCGGATCGCCTATTCCGGAATTTGGTCAGCCATGGGATGTCCTGGCCAGTGGTGAAGAAACGGCATTCGACGATGTTCAGGAAGACTCCTTGGCGGCTATTTACTATACCTCCGGAACGACGGGTCAGCCTAAAGGTGCCATGATTACCCACTTAAACATGACTGCAGTCGGACAGCAAAACGTGGAAGCATGGTACTTTGATTCGCCAGATGTGGTAGAACTAGAAATTTCTCCGCTCTTTCACGTATCATTTCAGGAATTTGGCCCAACCATTCATTGGGTTGGAGGGACGTTGGTGGTTGATAATTTTTCCCCGGCCAGAAGTTTAGATCTCATTGACCAGGAAGGCGTGAACTCCTTCTTTGCGGTACCTTCAATGCTGCTTTTGATGATGGAAGCGCAAAAGCAACAGCCGCGCGACTTGTCTCGGGTTCGACTCGTGAAATATGGCGGTGCCCCAATGCCAGCAGAGGTTATGGCCGCGGTGCGCCGAAATTTTCCCGGCGCGCAGTTGGTGCAAGGATTTGGCCAAACAGAATCTACTGGAATGATTGCAGTGACTTGGCCAAACGAAGTTTATGATTTTCCATTGTCCACCGGTCGTGCCATATCGGGATGCAACATTCGCATTATGGATGCAGGGGAAAATCCATTGCCTACCGGCAACGTAGGGGAAATCGTGGCTCAGGGACCGCAAATTATGGCGGGATACTGGCAAAATCCTTCAGCCAGCGAGGAGACATTGCGGGGCGGTTTTTTGCGCACAGGGGATCTCGGGTACCTGGATGAAGGCCAACGACTTTATGTTGTAGATCGCAAGAAAGATCTCATTATCAGAGGCGGGCAAAATATTTATTCCGCTGAAGTAGAAGGGGTGATTTATGGTCACCCAGCAGTAACTGAGGTGGCTGTAGTCGGCCAACCTGATCCTATATATGGTGAGGTGGTTGTTGCTTTTGTCAGGACGCGCCCAGGGAATTTAGTGACGACGGAAGAACTGAATCAATATCTCGAGGGACGTATAGCTATTTATAAAAAACCGATAGCTTATTACATCGTGGATGACTTTCCGCGCACTGCTAGTGGCAAGGTGCGCAAAGTCGAGTTGCGCCAACGTCTTTCAGATTCAGGAAAATCAAATTAAGTGATAAAACGGCGGCGGAGAATCCATCTTACTTCGCCGTCAACTAGTACACGATCTTGCCATGGGACCAGCAAGACTAGCGATTTACACGGGGTTTTACGTTTGTCATCGCGGGACACGCCACTGAAGCGGTAACTGGTCCGATATGTTGACTTGACGTTCGGAATACAAATGTTACGATTTTTATTATGAAAATGACACTCAGGATGATCGAAACTTTTGCTGTTCGCAGGGGGGAATCAGGGTAGTGCTCGTCTGCTTGCAAAATGGCCGTTAAGGCGGAGTCAAAGTTTTGGGCGGACAATTTAGCCTATGGCAGTGCTACCATCTTATCGGGCATACTTAATTGGCTTTACGCAATCCTATTGGCCCACGGGATGGGGCCAGCTCGTTATGGGGTTGTGGTAACCCTCAACAACGTCGTGGCAGTGGTCACCTTACCCGCGTCAGTGGTAACGTTAGCGGCTACTCGCCGCGGCAAGCCATGTCGGAAATTGCTAAGAATTAGAATATGGTATGGAGCGGCGGGAACCCTGCTTTGGGTAGTTATGGCTATATTCTCTACATTTTTAAGTTCCGCCTTCAAAATATCACCCTCGTTATTTCTGATTTTTGGATTGGCTACTTGGCCCATTATTGACTATGCGGCTAATCTCGGATATTTGGCACGGGCTCGCCAATATTTGTGGTTGGGTATCTTAACGGTCGCGGGATCCGCACTTAGTGTGGGTGCGGTGTTGGGGGCGGTTCAATGGCCGGAACCGGTGGCGGCATTAGGGCTTCTCCAAGCGTTGGCTCTATGGATATTATGGGCTACAAGTGCGAGGGCGGTTAAACGAGTTCCGGTAGAATCGGCACCGAATCCTCAATCGATTGCGCTCTCTGCGGGGGTTGGCATCGCACAAAGTGTGATGACCTTAATGGATGGTGTTGTTGCCAAGGCCAGGTTGAGACCTGTTCAAGCAGGCTATTATAATGGGCTGGCGACTGTGGGACAATCTCTCCCATTTGCGGCCGCGAGCCTGGCTCTGGTGATGTTAACCGCAATGTTAGACCGTCCTCAGCAAAGAACCAAGTGGCTGCATTGGACGTTGGCAATTTATCTGGGTTTGGGATTTGGGATCGAAGGACTATTTTGGCGGATGCCAAAGACTATAGTGGATTGGGCCCTCGGCGGGCGGTTTAACACGGTATCTCATTGGCTCGTTCTGTATGGGCTTGGGATGCTAGCTTTAGGTTTATTGATGATTTATTTGGCTGAGGCCATTGCCCGCGGATGGTGGGAATTATTGATGTTGGTGATAGGCGGATTGGCTCTGTGGATGTTATTGCTGATTCATGCCCATGGGTTTCCGGGATTGGTACATGCTACGGCGTTGTCTTTGATATTGGTCTCGTTTGCAGTACTGGCCACTCGAACCTGGTTAAATTGGCACAATGGGTAAGATTTATTAAGGCGCACCGCATCAACCTACAATGGCCATGACAAATGTTGTGCAATGGACCTCTGCCTAACGGCGGACCTGCTCGGTGACAGCTTGTGGAGTGCTCTCTTTATATAGTGCCACAGTAGAGCCGTGTGGGGAGGTCAATGCTACGGCTTGACCGTAGCGGTTAAGAATTAGGGATTCTGCTGGATAGATAGGACTAGTGGGGGTAACAATAGCTTCTTGCCACGAACCGCCATTATACCAAATTGCCAGATCTTGCGGGGTCCATGGTCCTAAATTCAAAGATTTAAGGAAAGGTAGAGTTGGCTTGGCGGACAACAGGGCAATGCCTTTTATGGCTCTGACGATTTGGAGGGAACAGTCATATAACGACCATGTCGTCCATCGTCTAGTCAGCCATGTAGATTTATTCGCCTCTGGAGTGAACAGAAATGGACTATAAAATTGGTTTCCAACGTGCCATACAATAGGAGTGGTTTTGATAACGGTTTTTGGCAATAGACCCATCCCTCCTTGAGTCCAAGCCTCGGCAGTACTTGTCGTAGCGGATTGGGCTCCAGTATGGAAAATTGCTTGCCAAGTAAGAAATGTATGAACTGTAAAGGCAGGGGTCATCGGTCCCTGGCCTGCGGCATTGCTGGCAGCAACCCAATAGGTGTAACTATGTCCCGGAGCTACTGTATTGTCCACGAAACTAATCTCACGGGTGGGTTGGCTGACTTGGCCAATATTGGAGGCATGGGAAAAACTTTGCGTTCCTCCGGCACGATAAATGATGTACGAGGTAGCCAAAGGCACCTTGGCCCAACTCAATGTCACATGAAATGCCCCTAGAGCAACGTGACATTCAGTTGGGCTGCCTGTGGGGGGACCCGCTGCCAAAATCCTTTGTTGCTGGATAGTTTGTTGTTGAGCCTTGTTTAGTTCCGTCAGCACAGGACGAACTTGGCCCATGTCGGCAAACCATCCCGCCGCGTATGCAATTGGCAGCAGCATGATGGATACCGCTGCCGCCGATCCGAGAAGATATCCCGAATACCGTCGAGGGGGAGAATGGTGTACCATAGCCACTCCTTTTTTATAGTTCATATTTCCCGAGCGTGTAGTCCCCAGGTATCGCTAATGGGGAACCTTGACTAAGTATACACTAACGAGTTTTCGGGAATGGTGAGGCATTTGCGTTCAGTTTGCAAAAATTACAAAGAGAATTGTTATCGATGCCATGTTTGTATTGCCAGCTGTGGCACTGATAATCTTCTATGAGCATTGAAGAATAGGTATAATATGGACTCCTACACCATGGCGTAATGGGACCTTAGAAATTACGGCGGATTGAACTCAAGAAGGGGGCGTGCGGTTGCTGGCCGCCAATGATGTCAGAGTTTATTGGACATGACCAAGGTCGTTAAAGATCATGACCTTTGGCTCTGGCTCCTGACTCACGGGTATGCGACGATAGTGAGAAAAGTGGGATTGTGAAAATGGGGGATTACGGTTGAACCATGTTATTCAATTAGAACGGGTGACAAAGTTGTTTGGATCCTTTTCCGCCATTTCCGACGTGTCACTCGCCGTAGAATCTGGCCAGGCGGTCTCCTTGTTGGGGCCGAATGGGGCTGGTAAGACGACTAGTATTGCTATTATGCTGGGATTACAACATCCCTCCACAGGAAAAGCGAAACTTTTGGGGAAAAATCCCGGGGACGCTAAAATACATGAGAAAATTGGCGTCGTGCTGCAGAATGTGAGTGTTCCTGATCGGCTCACCGTAACCGAATGTCTCAATTTATTTCGGGGTTTTTATCCCCATCCTTTACCGTTGAGCCATTTGCTAGCTATTGCCGGTTTAGAGGAAGACGCACAGAAAATGGCTCAGTCGTTATCTGGGGGCAAGACCCGGAGATTGCAATTTGCCCTGGCTATGGCCGGAGATCCCGAGGTGCTGTTCTTGGATGAACCGACGGTAGGAATGGATGTAGCGTCTAAGCGGCAATTTTGGGACGCATTGCGCGAATTTGTTACAGAGGGGAAAACTTTGATTTTAACTACACACGATCTTCAAGAAGCGGATGTAATGACTGATCGCGTAGTGGTAATGAACCGTGGCCGCATAATTGCCGATGCATCCCCGGAACAAATTAAAATGGAGTTTGGCGGTCGTCAAGTGAGTTTTGTGGCGGGCACGGATAGTCCGATTCCCACCCTTCGGGGTTGGGCTGAGGTCATTGATGTGCAGACGGCAGGACGGCAGGTGACGGTGGTTACCCGGGACTCTGACGTGACTCTGCGGCGACTGATCCGCGACAACTGGGATATTCGGGATATTACGGTTGGGGGCGGAGGACTAGAAGAGGCATTTGTGCGTTTGACCAACGACAAGGAGGGCAAGTCATGAAAGCCTTAGTAGCCCAATGGAAAGCAGATTTGATTCGTACGGCCCGTGACCGAAGATTTTTCGTGTTAACGTTACTAATGCCTGTCGGGTTTTACCTCATTTTCATTAGCGAACAAAAGGGTACCTTGCACATTGCCGGGACGTTTTGGAGTGCTTATTTTATGGTCTCTATGGCAACATTCGGAGTTGTCGGCTCTTCGGTTAACACTCTCGGGGTGCGTTTGGCAACAGAACGGAAGAGTGGGTGGGTGCGTTGGCTGCGTACGACTCCATTAACACCAGTGGGTTACGCGTTGGCAAAAATCATGACCCAGCTCACACTTTCCCTGTTCATCGTGATGGTGGTATTTGCTGTCGCTCATTTTGGTCAAGGAGTTACCCTGTCGCTACGGCAATGGATTGAAATTATTTTATGGCTTTGGATTGGCTCTATTCCGTTCGCTGCATTGGGGGTCTTGATTGGTTTGGCAGGCAATGCGGCGCAGGTTCTAGGTACCTTGGTCTATCTCGCACTGTCTCTTTTGGGGGGGCTATGGACACCAATCCAGGCATTGCCTAAGGGCATGCAAGACCTCGCCCACTACATGCCTACCTATCGATTCGCGCATCCCGCCTGGGATCTTTTAAGCAAGCGACCGATTCATTCCTCTGACATGCTGGTATTACTCATATATACCGTAATTTTTGTGGCGGCTGCTGCAATCATTCAAAAACGCATCGATTCTCGCCCAGAATCCGCATAACTTGTTGGCGGGAAACCGGATTGATGAACCAAAGATACAGTGCATAATGGAGAAATTTTAGAATTCCAGGAAGGTTCGATCATGGATATGATAACTACTCGATATCGACTGTTAATTGCGGGGTGCCTGCGCTATGGAGCCAGTGCCGTGGTGCTGTCACGTGTAGCCCGGATTCATCGAAATTGACGACAGGCGAGGTCAAGACAGCGTCCTTCAGGCATTCTTCGAATGCCGTAAACTGGGTATACAAAGTCTGCTGCGAATTGTAAAGGGTCCCCTCGCTCACCGTGTGGCCGGTTAAATCAAACACCCCCGCACACAACCGATCCGATGGGAGAAGTTGGTACGTGGAACCATAGCTGAAAAAGGCTTTCAGAGCCGGTCCATATTGGACCGGATAGGGCACGGCATCCGGAAAAGCTCCCGTCGTCGCGTGCTGACACGCGGAACAGACGATCGTTTCCGCCTGATGTTCTGTGACTTCCATGCGCACGACCCAGTCATAGACTTGACCCGGATCGATGCGGCGGCCGGGCGGTTTTGGAGATCCTCCCCACAGAGCTCACAGTGGGTCGGCGTATGCACGACCACAGGATCCGGATCATTCCGCAAGGCTCACTGGGCCCCAGAATGCCCCGGTTGCCCTCCGCTCGCTTTGCCGCTTTCCTCCCGCCGACTTTTGGGCGTCGGTTTCTCGTATAGCCATCACTAGATGGGAGCTTGCTACTATTCCGACTATTTTGATGGAGTTGACGCGTCAGTTCTTTCCCCTGGGCTTCCAAATCGGCTCCGCGCAGGGCCAAGGCCATGGCGAGGTCTGCGACCTCATGCGGTGTCTGAGCGCAGGCGGCAACAAGCATCTCGTGCGTCAGTTTCCGAGGACCCATCCCCCAGCCTCATTTCTTCAGCGAATGAACTTACTATAGAACATCCGTGGAAGAATATCCAGCCCTATTTATGAGGGTACTGAGTAGTTACGAAACGAAAACCTACAATATATCGTACATCAGAAGCCGAAACACAAAACCGGAAATCATGGTGCGGAAATTCCTTTTTTCCAAAGGACTGAGGTTCAGAAAAAATGACAAAGAGGTATCCTGGTCATCCTGATATTCTTCTTCCAAAATACAAAGCATCTGTGTTCATAAACGGATGTTTCTGGCATTGCCACGAAGGATGTCATGATTTTGTTCTTCCAAAGTCCAGTCAGGACTACTGGGAACCAAAGCTTGAGAAAAACCGCAATCGCGATGAAAAGAACTATGCGGCTCTTAGAAAAGAAGGATGGAATGTGTTTGTTGTCTGGGAATGCGAACTGAAAAAGGCTACCAGGGATGGCCAGCTGGAGCAGCTGTATCTGAAGATAACCAAATGAATTGAAAGGATCTGCCTCAAGAACTTCGGATGATGTCAGATCGGTGAACCGAAAGAATCTGCACCGGCCTTCGGGATTTGGTAGGCCGCAACGCGGAACCGAGGTAAAGCCCGGAATCAATTCCCCAGTAGATCGTAATTTGCGATGAGGTCGGGGATATCTATGTTCATGTCGAGAGAGAAACCGATGCAGGTGTGATCGCCAGCGGTGCAAAAACGGTCGCGACGGGTTCGGCGCTAACCCATGTAAATTTTGCTTTTCAATATGTGCCGAGCCTTTAAAGCAAAAAAGAGTTCACCTTGTTCGCATTGGTGGCGAGCCTCAAATTGATTTGTCGACCATCTTAGGAAATCCCGGCGGAAGTGATGGGATCGCCTTTTGACTACCCGTTATCCAGTAGGCCGGATGAAAGTGTTGCCGTGCTTTCCAAAAATAGGCAATTGGCTCTGCCGCATCACCTAGTCCACCACTGACGGATCTAGTTTGCGCACGATGTGGGCTACCGACCATGTGGTCGGATGAGGTGTACGGGTGGCCGCTTAACCGAAACGGCGCCGTTTACGGCAGACCCTTCCAGTCATGGATGGGGTCAGTGGGACCACAACGCGCAGGCTCGATGCCACAACGTTGTCTCAGGATTTTTAAGTGACGCCCCTTGCTGTGGTAATGGGGAGGATGTCCACGGCCGCCGCAACTTCTTCTGCTACCCCGTCGGTCTGACTGTGGTCTTCCATTTGTAGGCCACCCCAGCTTCGCCATCGATTAAGTAGTGGCTGCATAAAAACCTTAAGGTGGACGATAATCGGGAGAGAACGTACGAAAATATTTTTCGAATCGGCAGGAACATACCTAACGATCGAGAACCTCTCAGCAGGGCAGTCCTGCTAACATTGTTATTAGAAGGAACAAGGTGGTGAGGATGTGCAGCTGAAAATCACCGATGCAGCCACCGAAGTGGGTGTTTCTCCGCAAACCATTCGGAAATGGGAACGCCAGGGCTTAGTCCATTGCCCACGGTCGTCCAATGGCTTTCGGTACTTCATGGCGCAGGACATTGAGCGGCTGCGCCTCATTAAAGATCTTTTGGGCAGAGGAACCCGGATGGCCACCGTGCGGCGTTTAATAGGCGAAATTGAGGGCAAAGTGGGATCCCGGGCCGTGCCGTTGTGCCGCACCCTCAATGCCCTGCGCCTGTCGCGAGGGTGGACCGTCGCCGATGTGGCCAAACGGATTGCTGTCAGTGAGGCCAAAGTCTATGCCCTGGAAAACGGCCATTCGAATGGCACCATCGAAATTCTGCAACGCCTCGCCACCAGTATATGATGTGGCCTTAATCGATTTGGTCCGTGGCGGTTCCGGGGCCGATCCTGAGGTCGTTCGCACCGCATCGCGGACGCTGCTGGTAACCGGTGGCGATGGGATTGTGATGGAAGGATTGGCGCAAGGGGAAATCGGTTTGCGCCCCATGCTCTTAACCGTTGATCCCGATCATGGGGTAGACATCTTTCATGGACATTCCGGAGAGGAATTTATCTATGTTCTGGCCGGTCAGTTGACCATCGAATTACTGAATGGGCGTCAGTATACCTTGGAGGTCGGAGATTCCTTCGCATTCCGCTCCGAAATACTGCATCGATGGCATGCCGCGGATGATATTTTACAGGCGCTGTGGATTCACCGGGATTAAAGAGGAGGGCTGACGGGTGGAACAGTATGACGTCATCGTGGTCGGAGGGGGTATCATCGGATTGTGCGCGGCCTTTGCCATGAAAGAGGCGGGGGTGAAACGCCTCCTGGTGATCGAACGTGCCTGGTGTGGCCAGGGGTCCACATCAAAGGCAACTGGGGGCATCCGGACTCAATTTAGTTCTCCCATCAATGTACAATTAAGCCTGCGGGGCCGCGACTATTTTACCCGGTGGGAAGAGATCTACGGGAGCGATCCGGGATTTCACCCCATCGGATACCTGTTTGTTACGGCCGATGAGCAAAGGGGAGAAACCTTATTAGCGCAAGTGCCCCAACAGCGTGCTCTGGGGGTTGAGGTCGAGTCGCTCGACAACCGTGATTTGCACCATATCGTGCCAGGAATGCGCCAGGAGGACATTCGCGTGGCATTGCTCACCCCGAGAGATGGCGTGGCGGATCCCGGCGCGGCGGTGATGAGTGTGGAAGCGGCCTGTCGTCGTCAAGGTATTAAAATTTTGGAGCATACGCCCGTCCAAGCATTGGTGGTGCAAGGCACCCGGATTACGGGGGTGCGCACGGAAGCGGGAGACATCTTTTCCAGTGACCGGGTTTTGGCCGCCACCGGCGCCTGGACCGCCCCTCTCTTATCCACGTGCGGGATCTCGGTGCCCATTTCCCCCCATCATCGCCAAGTGTATCGCACACTTCCGGTTCCGGATTGGCCCACGCGCATGCCCTTGAGTGTCGACCTGGACACGGGGTTGTACTGCCATAGCGACGGACCCGCAGTGGTATTCGGCGGGGGGGATCGTGACGCCACGGCAGGATATGATGACACGCCACGACCCATGGACGTCGCCAACCTGATTGACGCCTTGGTGTATCGATGGCCACGGCTTGCCGCCGCGCAGATTGAACGCACCTGGGCGGGCCTGCGGGAAATGACCCCCGATGACCATGGCATCGTCGGCATGATTCCCCAACGTCAGGGGTTGTATGTTGCAGCGGGGTTTAGTGGCCATGGGTTTATGCAAGCGCCTGCCGTGGGGGAGATTATCGCGACGCTGATGACGGGGCAGTCGAGTGCCTATGGCCTGGATGCCTTGGATCCCGCGCGATTTCTTGGTCCGACAAAAGGAGAAGCCTATGTATTTTGAAGGAAGCGGTGCGGAAATTCTGGTAGAAAGTCTCAGGGTAGCTGGCGTCGAGGTGCTGTTTGGTGTGCCTGGGGATACGGGGGTGGCCCTCTATGACGCGCTAGGGCGGCAACCGTGCGGCCCGCATCATATCCTTGCCCGTGATGAACGGTCTGCAGCCAGTATGGCTGATGCGTACGCGCGGGTTGCCCATCGGGTGGGCGTGGTGGAAGCCTCCAGTGGGGGCGGCGCGACATTTTTGGTGGGAGGGTTGGGGGAACCCTATGCGGCATCGGTCCCGCTGCTCGTCATCACCTCAGATATTCACCGGGCCAGCCGTGGGTCAGCGGCCATTACGGAGATTAATCAGGTGGAATTATTTTCCGCAGTAACAAAACATCAGGTGGTCATCGAAAATGCGTCAGAAATGGCCACAGGGGTGGCCGAGGCATTGCGTGTAGCAACGAGCGGCCGTCCGGGTCCTGTTAGCCTCATCGTGCCGGAGGATGTCTTTGAAGAACATGCCCAGGTGACCCTTCCCGCAATGTCCGATGCGCTGCTCCCCGTGCGCACGGTGACGAATCTTGAGATCGTACCGACGGTGGCCGCGTGGTTGGCGCAGGCTTCGCGGCCCGCGCTGGTATTAGGATCCGGTGTACACTGGTCCATGGCCTGGTCAGAGATCGTGGTTTTTGCCGAACGATTTGGCCTGCCCGTGGCCACCACCATTCACGGCAAAGGGGCGTTCCCTGAGCGGCATGCGTTGAGTCTTGGGGTGGCGGGAGCCAATGGGGCCCGTGATTATAGCAATGAGTATCTTGCCGCGTCAGACGTGGTGCTCTTTATGGGCACACGAGCCAATTCCACCGATACCGATGGATTTCGCAGTCCACCGCGGAGTACGCCACGCGTGATTCATGTGGATATCGACCCCGAGCGGGCGGGCAAGAACTATCCCGGAAGCCTGGCGTTGGTGGGGGATGTCGGACACACGGTATCTCGGCTTCTCGAAGAACCTTTACCACACAAGGACGATCGCACGCAAGCCATCAAGACCTGGATTGCTGCACGGCGCGCCCGTTATGAGGAACCGCCGTCTGCGCATCCCCCGAGAGGACTAGACCCTCGCCGTATTGTGGAGATGGTGCAAACACACTGGGGCGACAACATCCTTGTTGTGGGAGAGCCCGGCACCCCTACCCCCTATGTGTCTGCGTATTGGACAAGTCCGGGATTTCGCCGCGATGTGATTCTTCCACGAGGACATGGAGCCATGGGTTTTGCGATACCGGCTGCGGTGGGTTTGGCCCTGGCGAAACCGTTGGACCGAGTGGTGGCGTTTACTACGGACGGAAGTTTTGCGATGGCCTGTGGGGAGCTAGAAACAGTGGTGCGACTGCAACTGCCCATTATCTTTCTTCATCTTTCTAATGGGTCACTGGGATGGATTAAGGCGTTGCAGCATTTCTATATGGATCGCCGGTATTTTGGGGTCGACTTCGGTTCCGTCGATGCGGTGGCCGTTGCCACGGCTTTTGGCCTTAAAGCCCATCGCGTAAACACCTTGGAAGAACTGCGGCAGGTGTTAGAACGATGCGATGATGGAACGTGTGCCGATATTCATTGATATTCCGATCCCCGATGAGTTCGAACACCTGCCGCCAGTGGCTCCGTGGCATGCTACGTTGGTGGGAAATGCAGGACGGCCTGTATACTGATGCCACAAAGGACCGTCCGGGGCACGCCCGTCAGAGGTCTTAAAGCCGTCGAGAATATTTAAGCCGAGAGCACCGGGAAGGAGGCATTGTATGATAGTACACGGGGGACAGCCATACTATGGCCAGTTTATGGGGGTATTGCTCCTGGATGCACAGTATCCACGCATGGCCGGCGATGTGGGACATGCGGAAACCTATCGGATGCCAGTGCAATTTGAAATTGTTCCGGGATTGACTGCCGACCGCCTCATCCATCACTTTGACACGGACATTGTGGCGCAAGTGCAGACCACGATTGACCATTTGCGGGCGCGGGCGGTCGTCGGTGGGTGCGGATTTTTTGCTGCCGTGCATCAGCAAATTCGCGAGTTGACACCCATTCCTTTTCTCTCGTCCAGTTTGTTGCAGGTGCCTTGGTTGCGCATGCTGTATGGAGACCCGATAGGCATTTTAACCATTGATGCAGACGCCTTGAATGACCACTACCTGAAAGATTGCGGATTTTCCCGTGATGATCCAGGCGTGGTGGTGCAGGGGATCGATCCAGACTCCATGTTTGCTCGGGTCTATTTTGAAAACCGTAACCACTTCGATTCCGACGTGATGCGGGATAGTGTCGTTGAAGCGGCCAGAGCGCTCATCGATACGGCTCCGAACGTACGCGCGGTGGTCTTGGAATGCACGAATATGGCCCCTTTTGCGCGGTCGGTACAGAATGTTGTACGGGTACCGATTTATGATATTCAAGGACTTGCCCATTTTGTGGCTGAGGCAACAGAACGCGCCGACTACGCGTAACATTCGACCGCATCCCGTTGGCAAAGAGGTTTGACAAACCTGGAACCGCGTCCATGGACCACTTTGCATCCCCCTGGAACCCCTACCGCAACTACCATAGCAGGGGCTCCGGGGGGCCATGTTAAAGAGCTTTTGCGCGGTAACCAGGTTCTTCAATGGTTTGAAACCGTGATGCAATACCCCACGGCAGGAACAGTACTAAGGAGACCACGATCACGATGATGCTGCCGATGTCAATATTGAACCACGTTTTAGGCAAGGCCCCGTCAAAGTCCTCCCTAATCAAATAGCGCATAACGTTGAAATTTAGGATGGACTTTTTCTAGAGGATCTGCTATCGTGACCTTATGCATACAGACCCCGCGATGTACCAAGGAACATTG
>JAJZZP010000062.1 GCA_021797515.1 Bacillota bacterium
CATGATAACACTCCGTTTTTGGTTGATTTGGATGACACCTTAATTATACCAAAAACCCAGTATTCATGCGGGTTTTGCGGTCTTTTGACCCATGAACTTTGTTGTGATTTCGAGGTGCGAACGTCAAGTGGGTATTGCAGAACCACAGCAAACCACTCGGAGGTCTTTTGATTATCGTATCCTTTGCATCGTGATGCAATCTTCATCCTCCGAGTTATGGGAGGATATTCCCGATAGATGTTTGGATCACCCTGTTGGCCAGTGCTTTTTCATCAGCGGTATCGGACCCGGGGTTAGGGCATCTCATCCGAAGGTTCAGTGCGTGGATCCGGTATCCATGCCCGCATACCTGGATCCATATGTTTCACATTATGCCCGAGGACGCGGAGCGCCCCAGCTATGCCGTTGTGGGCTGATGCCCATCTGTTGCCGGCAGGCGACTTAATCGGGGCCGCCGATGACACCTTGCGGCACAAGAGCGGTCGGCATGTGGCTCATGCCGGGTATTATCGGGATGCTGTGCGGACTCGCGCAAGGGGAATCATTGCTACAAGCTGCCCACAAAGCGTGCGTGGGCGCATCCTTAAGTGTGCGCTGGCCAAGCGTAATTCCGGCAATTCCGTCGGTAGATGAGGTGGATCGTATATTTGAGGCTAGGGAGCAAAATTGAGAAAATTGAGGCGATACGTGGAGGATTTGCCTCTGCCCTTGCCCACAGGGAGTGATAACGCGTGAATGTGGTAGTGGATACCGACACCGCTGGTGATGATGCGATTTCGCTTTTAGTCGCCTTGCGTACGGCATGGGTCGTTGTGCACGGTATTACGATTAATGTGGGAAACGTAGGGTTTGACCAACAAGTGGAAAACGCTCTAAAAACCGTCGAGGTAGCCGAGAGAGCAGAACAGGTTGCCGTTTATCCTGGGGCTTCGATTCCGTTGTTGCGGCAATGGGCTAGTGCTGAATACGTCCATGGTTCCGATGGCATGGGCGAAGCTTATTTTCCCCCCGTACGCCAGCGCCCGGAGACTACCAACGCGGTCCAATTCCTCCTGGAGGCTTCGCATCGATGGAAAGGGTCTTTGGTCATTGTGGCCCAAGCTCCTCTTACCAATCTAGCCCTGGCGGTGCGCCAGGATCCAACCTTTCCGTCTCGTGTCGCCCAGTTGTGGGTAATGGGCGGGAGCAGCAACGGTATCGGCAATATCGAGCCGTTGTCAGAATACAATTTTTATGTGGATCCCGAAGCCGCCGCTATTGTATTTTCTGCTGGGTTTAACCTCTATATGGTTGGTTGGGACGTGGCGCTTGAGGCAAGCATAATCCGTCCTGCAGACCTCGATCGGATTCGTCTGATGGATACACCCTGGAGCCGCTTCTTTTTGCAAACGCAAAAAACGACATTAGAGTTTAACCAACGGGATGGGGGCATTGATGGGACCAGTCACCCGGACTCCCTGACAATGGCCATGGCCTTGGATAATAGCATCTGGCAAGAAGGTGCAGACTATTATGTGGCCATCGAGACACGGGGTGAGTTTACCCGGGGCACCTCGGTTGTCGATCGGCTCAACGTCTGGAAGAAGCCTGCCAATGCCCACGTTTGCCTAAAGGCGGATGCTCATCGTTTTAAACAAATGCTGCTGACTCTACTCGAAACGGGCAGAACGGGAATCCAACCTACATAAACGCGGTTGTCCTAAGCCATATCAAAAGACAGCCCGAGGAATTTAGCATCTTCCGTCTGTCATTGACAAAAACGGTAGCTTTTCGAAATATCTACTAACCGCTTCATAAAAAGTAGCTGGAATTGATTTTTCCAATTGACGGAGGTCGATTATGACAGGATCACAAAAACTGGTGCCCGAGCCGTCAACGGCGGGTATTCTCGGGGAAGTGGAGACAGTCGAAATTTTACCGATCCCTGACAATTAGTGCACCATGTCCCCCGGAAAAATGACCATCGTGTAGCTAATAGCATCGGCTTCGACTTCGGCTTCGGCAACCACACCGCTTATCGGAGAACCGTGGTTCCATTTTGGTGTAATCAATTAGATTTTAGCGATCCTGTTGAGTTGGCTTATCGGACTGGTGCTCGCAGGACTTTTTCTGAAACTGAGATGGGAAGTTCCGCTAACGGCACTCGGTGTTGCCCGCAAAAGCTACGGAACTGCGGCAGCGTTTTTATTTTCGGTGCTCTTTACCTTTGTGAACAGGGGGTGGTTTGGTCTGAACGCGGCGGGGGCGGGAGAAACATTGAGCGCCATCACACACAAGTCTAGTGAGCTTGGGTTTGGGATTATCGGCGTGATCCAAGTGATCTTGGTACTGTTTGGTATGAAGTGGTTGGTTCAAGCCTCTTGGCAAAACCGCATTCTTTTTGGCTCCCTTGGTAGGCATTATGGTATCGGTAATGGTCTGTACTCGCAACAAGGAACCGGCAATTGGAACCTGGCATTGTTAGGTGCTCATGCACCAGTTTGAGGTGTCATGGCTACGGTCGATGTCGCTCTAGAATACGATTTTTTGTATAACGGGATCAATGTACGAAAGGTAGAAAAGTTCCAAAAATCAAGGAGGGAAACAAATGGAGTGGCCGGAAAGCTCTCAGACAACTCTTGGACGTGTGGGACAGGAGATCGAGACCGTTGGTGTTTTACCGGTGCCGGATCGGGAACGAAAAATGACCCCGTGGCATCTATTTGTTGTATTCGCAATGGCATCTGCGTCCGCAACAACGCCTCTCATTGGCTCTCTGCTATACAAGATGGGAGTTACCAACATGATTTTGGCTATCGTGTTGGCATTCTTAATTGGTTTGGTTCCTGCAGGACTTTTTAGCGAAATGGGCCGGGAATTACCTCTCACCGCTTTAATTGTCGCACGTCAAACATTCGGCAGAGGGGGGCGTTAGCTTTTGCTATCTTTTTTACGTTCGTTAACGTCGGGTGGTTTGGCCTCAATACCGAGGTTGGCGGAGAAATTCTGTCTTCGATTTTCCATATGCATGGTGAATTTTGGTTCTGGTTTGTGGGAGGCATTCAAATCGTTCTAGTATTGTTTGGAATGAAGTGGCTAGAATACTTTTACCGATACACGTCGGCTCTCTTGGTCGTATGTGTTGGTGCTTTAACTATATACTTGTTTACGCATTTTCGCGTACATGCTATTCCTCCTGTCGGACACACGGCGTGGGGTGAGGCATTAGGCACCATTCTGATTTTCTCAATTCTCTCGTGGACATATAAAATTTCAACGGTATCGCGGTTCGCCGTACCCTTCAATAATTCGGCAAAACGCGCACGATTTTTCTTGGCACCTCCTATCGGGATTATGGTTCCTGTGCTTGTTATGGGATTTGTCGGTATCTTTAGCCAGCAGGCTACTGGCAATTGGAACGTCGCTCTCCTGGGAACTTCCATACCTATTTGGGGTGTTATAGCGGCAGTCGGTGTAGCATTGGCTGTTATCCATACCAATGCTTTAAATCTCTATCCGTCAACGGTGGATTTGCTAGTCGCGCTGAATACCATCAAAAAGCATACCAAATGGGATCAACCTATTTCCACCATCGGATTGGGCATTCTTTCTACACTTCTCGCCATTTATGGAATACTCGCCCACGTTCAAGGATTCCTGAACATTCTCGGTGAGCCTTTTGCGTTGTCCTGGAAGCCTTGAGGGACAAAGGTTTAAGGACAACGCAAAAGGCTCGGCCTATGATCAGCTCTGGGCCATCGGGGGAGCCAGCCGTCATATTCATTTCAATCCGACGCCAGGATTGCTCAGTTGTGCCGATTACCCTGCGTCTATGAGCTGCGGTGGAACGATCGGCGCCTATGGCGCGATCGTGTTAGCGAATAACTGTGTGGCGAAAATGATGGCGAGTTCTGGGGACGAGATCTTACAACGCGACATCATGGCCAATGAGGCGAACAGCATGTGGCCCATTACGCAACTCTCAGGGACAGACCGACGTGGGGAAGCATTTGGCTCTGCTATTTTAGATCCGATGATTGGGGGATTAGGCGCGTTTTCGTTTCGGGACGGGGTGGATACAGGCGGGATGTATTTAGTGCCAAAAGGACGTGCGGCGAATGTAGAACAAAACGAGTTACATTTTCCTGTGTTATATCTGTATCGGAAAGAATTACCGGACTCTGGGGGTGCAGGGCAGTATCGGGGGGGCAATAGTGGGGAATTGGTTTTCATTCCCCATAAAACGAACCGGATCATCCAGGACACCGCAACATCGGGCGCTGCCGTTCCGACGGGGATGGGACTCTTTGGAGGAAATCCTGCTTGCACAAACGAGTATGTCATGGTTTTTGGGAGTAATGTACGGGAGCAATTGGCTGAAAGTTCTATACCCTGCAACTGGCAAGAACTGCAAGGTCGAGTTGAACGATTGTCGCCAAAGCGGGCGAACATTGTGCAAGAATCGTCCGATGTGTACGTCATTCATTGGGCTGCAGGGGCCGGATATGGAGATCCAATCTTGCGAGAGATTGCTCTGGTTCAAAAAGATCTCGTGGCGGGATCCATTTCCCACGGGACGGCAGAGAAGATCTATGGCGTAGTGTGGGATTATGAACGCGATCTCGTCAATGTCGATGCGACAGAACGACGACGTCAAAAACTCCGACAGTCACGCATCTCGACGTTCAATGCCAATTCAACTCAGGAACGTGTTCAGGAATCCTCACGAGAGTTCGGGAAACGTCTCAGCGGGGCGTTATGGTACAACAAACGAGGAAACTCCTCCCAATGGCAGTGTGGTCAGTGCGGTGCGTTTTTAGGAGAAGGTCGGCATAATTATAAGGTGGGAGCGCACATGAATCGTTATCCGGTAACAGAAGGAAATCGACTGATTGGTGACCCAGCGGCGTTTGTTGATGTCTCCATTTGGTGGAACGAATATTGTTGCCCACATTGTGGTGTGCGCTTAGATACGGAGTTAGTGCGCGAAGGAGACGCTGCCCTATGGGATATTGAGATTAAATTAGGGGAATGACAGCTAAAAAAAGTCCTAGGACACAGGGTGGGAAAGCGGACTATTCGTTGTGCTGTGCGAGCTCGCGGATACTGGGGCAGACGTGATATTCCATGCGTTGTGCAGGGAAGGGGGAGCGAATGGGCGCTCTCAAACCCACAAGGAAAATTCCAGAGAGAGGGTTGATTCATCGATGGCTGTTAAAAATTCTCGTATAAGTGGGTTATACAATAAATCAGTGGCAGAGAGACTAGCGATCGTGGAAGAAATGGTCGGCCTCTCAAAATCAGATACCAGTCGAATTTTTTCTGGGCAAGGTTTGCAGACAACAATCGCTGACCGCATGATCGAGAACGTGATCGGCGTTTACCCCCTTCCTTTTGGAATCGCGACTAATTTCGTGATTAATGGAAGAGACTATCTCATTCCCATGGTAGTGGAGGAACCTTCCGTTGTCGCGGCAGCGAGTTTCATGGCCAAACTCACCCGAGATTATGGAGGATTTGAGACCTCGTATAGCGGATCTTTGATGATTGGCCAGATGCATGTGGTCGATGTGGGCGATCCTTATGGTGCACGCTTAAGTCTCTTGCAGCACCGTGACGAGTTACTCACTCAGGCTAACGCGTTGGATAAAACATTAGTTTCTTTGGGAGGCGGGGCCCGAGAAATCGAAGTGCGGGTCTTAGAGGGAACCAAGAACGGTACTATCGTGGCACTGCATCTTATTGTCGATGTGCTTGATGCTATGGGAGCCAATGCGGTGAACACGATGGCGGAACGATTGGCGGGTGAGGTGGAGCGTATTACCAACGGTCGAGTTTTATTGCGTATTCTAAGTAATTTGGCCGATTTACGGGTGGCTCGTGCTCGGGTGGTGGTGCCATCTCAAGCGTTGGATACAGAAGGGTATTCTGGCGACGCGGTGGTCGCGGGCATTGTGGAGGCGTATCAAGTGGCGGATGCGGATCCCTACCGGACAACAACGCACAACAAAGGTATTATGAACGGCATCGACCCCATTGTGGTAGCCACGGGTAATGACTGGCGGGCCATTGAAGCTGGAGCGCATGCCTATGCCACACGTACGGGCCGTTATCGGTCATTGACAACCTGGGAACGGGACCAGCAAGGCCGCCTGGTAGGAACCTTGGAATTACCGATGGCGGTGGGAATCGTGGGCGGTGCGACCAAAACGCATCCCTTGGCGCAGTTGAGTTTAAAAATTCTTGGTGTGGAAACAGCGGCAGAATTAGCCCAGGTAATTGTTGCCGTCGGATTATCGCAAAACATGGCTGCCTTGCGAGTTCTATCCACCGAGGGTGTCCAGCGGGGACATATGGAATTGCATGCGCGGAATATCGTGATCCAGGCGGGGGTTCCCAGCGTTGCCGCGGACTGGGTGATTGCGGAAATGGTTAAAACGCGCGATGTGCGCGTGGATCGCGCTAAAGAATTGACGAATCAGTGGGAGAGAAGTCGGTAATCGCGGAGAGGCTGTGATGATTGTGAAAACATCGTCGATGATTTGGCCTGAGTGGAGTGTTGCGCGATGTCTCACCACACTCTGTAAAATAATGGCACTGAACCTCGCGGGCACTGCGACTTGAACGGCCCCGATGTGGATATGCACTCCGGGGGCTCGATGGCCCCCGGATTTCTGCAGGTCGGCAGGGACCATTGCGGGCTGGTGGGTGTGGACGTCTCGGAACGAGAGGTCTCCCGTCAGAAACTTGCGTTTCTCGTAGTGTAACTGTTTGATGTTAAGGTGCTAGACTGCACAATACTCTAAGTCACTTTGGTCACCCAATGCTGCGACATCGGCTTTCCACAGGGTCCGTAACTCGGCTAATTGTAGATGGGGCATCCATCGCATGATTCATTCCTAATTGAGGAATAAGGAGATGATCACCTGATCGATTCCCCGTGACAGGTGTGCTGTGTTTTGCGGTTACGGTCGATCCTTATTCCCTTCTTGGACTGTTTTCACGTTGGAGTTACGTTTACATGGACCACCTGCGAAATTCATGGCTATCCCTATGGGCCCTGGACCGTCCCAAACACTTCTGGATAACGGGTCAACTGGTCGGCCCAGGGGCGATCATAGTGGAGAACAATGACCCGGTAGCCGTAATCCGCCAAAAGACTCCGCGACGCCTCGTCCAGTTCTTGTCGTGTAGATTCCCTATGTTGTGGTCCGTCCAAAAAGACACAGACACCGGGTCGTCCTGCGCGTTCATAATAAAAATCGGCTTCGGCATAAATGTCGGAATCCGGCCGATACTGGACGCGATCCGGAAGTTTATGCCCCGCGGTAAATACCGCGGCCAGGAATTCTGCCTCGCCACTAGATTGATCGACACGCTGTCGTAACCACGCATAGTGCTCCTCATAAGACCGGGCCGCCGTCAGGCGCCGTTGGGCTCCTTGCCGCATTTGCAACAGAAAATCCCGAATGACGTGGCGATCCAGAATCCGATGAACCGACTGATTCCCAAAACTTAGCAGACAGTGGTAGCAGGCTCGCATACACCGGTCCGGGCCGTCCGCCTGATCGACACCGGTTGGGGGATCAAAGTGACACAGTTCTAGGGCCGTCTCGGCAATAGCGGCCCAGGCGTCGCCGGACTCAAACAGTTGCGGCCACGTCCCCGTGCCGCCTTCAACATTTTCCCAAAACAACAACCGCGTTTGCTCCCCCTCCCCAATCACTTCCACGGCCAGTTCCTGATCCTCAATGTGAAACGTGAGCTGCAAGGCGCGGTTCAGGGCATAGGCCAAACTCATCAGAAAATCCTCCTGGGCATGTCGCTCCTCTCCCGTCGCGACCCGCAGCAGCAAGACATTGCGGACATCGCGCACATAAGGTCTGACGCCAGTTAGTACCGGGTCCGACGAAGGGGATAGAGCCGCATTGGCTGGTTTTTTGGCCCATTGGCCAGTATTGACGTCTAGGGTAAATCCCTGCCGCGGAAACTGGGCCCGCCGCCACCCATTGTTGATCCGCCACACCTGAGCATGGGGGGCGTGAATGAGGTCCAACAAGGTGACGTCGTTCGCCACTACTTGAGCGTGTTCCTGGGGTATGTCATCGGCAAAGCGGAAGAACGTCTCAATGTCATACCCCTCCCGGAGTCGCTCTTCCTCATCGGAGGTAATGCGCTCCACCTCCCGGCCCATGACGGGTAACATGGCCAACAAGGTATCGATGATTTCGCTATGCGCCCCATCTAGGACGGTTCCACAATACTCACAGCAATCCAACGCCGTGGTCGCAGGGTGCCAATAGCCACAATGACGGCACACCGTGGCCCGTTCCAGGCGGTTTTCCAGGCCATCGGCCGGGACCACCACGCGATCAATTTGATATTTGCGTCCTTCATGATACAACGTGTTGCGGGGACCAAACTCCACCAGTCCCAAAAATCGTGGACGCTGGATACTGTGTGTGTCCTCCCGGACGCGGACCAGGGCCTGCAGAGGGAGTCGGGGAAAATTGTATCCCGGCAAGAACCCTTGACTGGCCAGATACCGATAGGGATAGAAATCCGATTCTGCCTGCTCGCGTTCATTCTCTAAGAGATCCAGTTCATTCTCCGCCATCTTACGCAGTCGTCGGGCTTTCTCCTTGTCTTCTCGGCTGGCTCCGGGCCGGGTTGATTCCCGATCAGCCGTATCACGCTGCAGCATAGCCGCCTGATATAATTCGCGCCACGCATTGAACGCCTGATCAAAAACCTGGGGACATTCCCTCAACACCTGACGAATCTGCTCGCGCTCCCAAGGCGGTGGATGGCTCACCGTAGCCATAATACGTGCAGCTGATTCTTGCAGTTCGGCGAACGCCGGCTCAGACACATGCAGACGGCCGGCAATATCCGGCTGCAGGGGGTAACCCGATTGCCCCAGATCCAGAACCTGGGTAATACTATGTCCGAGGTTTATGCCGGTTTGAGCCAACCACACGGCCTGGAGGTGGGCTAAGAGGAGTTCGGGATTCGACAAATCCAGTCGGGCGGGAGCCACCGCGCCCGACACCATGGCTTGAGGTCGATCGAAAAAGTATTGGTCATGTGCACTGGATTCACTGGCAAAGGTCACCACTAAGGCGGATTGGCCACCCCGCCCCGCTCGGCCACTGCGCTGCGCATAATTGGCCGGCGTGGGCGGCACGTTGCGCAAATGGACGGCACTGAGATCACGGATATCGATCCCTAATTCCATTGTGGGTGAACAAAACAACGCGGACAGATTTCCCGTCCGAAACGCTTGTTCTCGGTCTTCCCGTAAGAGACCGGGAACCTGGCCCGTATGTTCACGCCCTTCCAACTGTCCTAACTGCTGAGCCACGTCCTGATAGAGGCGTTGAAAATAGCGGTTGGGCTGACGCTCCCGTTCTTCAAAACGACTCTCGGTCATCCATTTCATGCGAATGGGATCGGGGGGGACCGGAGTGCCGTTTCCCACCTGCCAGAACAAACACCCGGCCAGCAATTGATAACCGGGTTGCGGCAAGGGGCCGGTGACCCTCGTCAAATACTGGCCGACGAGGATATTTAGAAGGGTGTCCAACAGCGTATGGTAGTCACTTACCCCCAGAGAATGCCTCTCCCCCCAGGTGTGTCCCCGGCGTAAAAACCGTCCGAGCGCACTGAGAGGACCCAAACTGCGTGCGTGCATATCCGGACTGTTTCCCACAGGACCTGGGGTAAAGTACCGGGCTTGCTGCGTGCCCACTCGGTCTCCCAGACGCCAAGGACTACGCAAATTCTGTTCCACGTCGTGTTGAATTTGATCCTGTTGGGAAGGGGTCAAAACCGGGGTCTCAATGGCTAACTCCCGCCGGAAGTGATCTAAGATCGCCTTCACCACCTCATAGCGCCTGGGTGGAGTGCTGCGGGCCAACAGCGGATGCCCCTGCCACACTGTCTCGTCGCGGACAAACATTTCTAATGCGTCAAAGTCGATCCGTAACAACCCACATTGTTCCAGATTCGGTTGGGCCACGCGCCAACCCCGGCGGAGATCTTCATAAACCCGGTATTCTAACAGGCGCAAGAGGGCTCGGTCAGCTCGGGCCCGACCGGGTCCCGCACTCACCCCCTCTTTGGTATAGGCCCGGGGATCCAGGGCGTAGGCCTTCAAGACCTGTTGAGCGATGGCATCCGCCCGAATCGGCTCGGTCTGTGATGCCACAGCTCGGTAGAGGGCCGCCCGGAATTGTGCCGTTTGCACAAAGTCGTTGAAGTGACCGGCTTGCAAAGACGCGTCTTGACGGTTATCGGTAAAACTCAGCAATTTCGCGGATTCGGCTCCGACGTCCTGATCCCGTAATCCGGTCACCGTGGCAATGGTCGTTAACGTCGTGGCGGTGCTGCGCCCGGTTTGACTAATGCGGGTCAACTTGCGAAAATCGCTGCTGCGCCGATCATAGGCCACCCCACAGCGCAGGCAGACTAAAAACGGTGCACCCAAAAACCACGTCACCACCCCATCCGGGGTTTCGTGTCCCAACGGATCCAGCAGGAGTCGCCGGGGTACCTCGGTCTGGTAGTCCCGTTTCACTCGACGCCCCGTGGGTGTCTCCTCAAACCAGTGGTCGGGTAACTCCTCTAGGCGGTTGTCATCCCACAAATTGGCCGAGTCTACCGCCACATATCCGCGGCGCCAACCTGATTCCGGTTCCGCATTCGTACGCGGCTCCACAAGATGTTGTGAAGGATCATAGTCGACCGCATAGTATTCTTGACCGCATTCCCGACAGAAGAGTAAATCGAACAACACGCGAGAGTGGTGATCAGTGTCCGGGGCATACCGCTGGGGTTTCAGCGTCAAATGCCGGTGATCGGCCTCCTCCAATGTGGCGTATACGGTCCCCCCGCCTGCCAAAAACTGGTGCAAGCGAAAAGCGAAGAGCGGGGCCTCATCTTCGCCGGACAATCGATTGCCCTGATCCAGCCACGCCCGCAAGTGCCGTTCCGCTTCCTCCGAAGACAGGTCAGCCGCCTTGGCCACTTTCTGGACTGCATCAGCAACCCGCAAGGGATCGCGCCGGGTCAGGTGGGGGGGATTCACTTCCAGCCCCAAATGCAGTTCGATCCAGGCGGCCGCCGGATGCTGCAAAAAGGTTTCCACTGTGTCTGGCACTGCCTCACGCAAGGCAGCCCGTAAGGCCTCGGAAGTGGCCGGAGGCTGGCCTTGTGTGCGCCGGCGGAGGGTTTCATCGACCACGTCCGTGGCGCGGATGTCTTCGCCGAACATGGTGGAGGCCACCTGAGCCGCCACGGCCTGCCGATCCACCCCGGGGCCCGGAGACACCATGGTGGCACTGGTCCCAATGCATTGAAGACGGGGATTGCCACTGCGCTCTTTGAGTCGCCGTATCAGCAAAGCCACATCGGCCCCTTGTCGTCCCCGGTAGGTATGCAATTCATCAAAAACCAAAAATTGCAAATGGCGAGTGGCTTGCGAAATGAAATGCCGTTCGCTGGGCCGGGTCAGCAGCAATTCCAACATCACATAGTTGGTTAATAAAATGTCGGGTTGTTGATCAAGAATCTGCTGCCGGGTCTCTCCCCGCACATCCCCCGTATAGCGATTCATGGTCACCGGAGCCGGCTGGCGATCGGTCCAGGCTTTCAGCGTCTCATATTGGCTGTTGATGAGGGCATTCATGGGGTAGACAATCAAGGCACGAATCCCCTGGCCATACTCGCCCGATCGGACCACCCAGTCGTAGATGGGCAAGAGGTAAGTCAAACTTTTTCCGGAACCGGTCCCCGTGTCGTCACCAGATAAGATCGGCCTTGTTGCGCATGCTGTAAGGCCTCCCATTGATGCTGATACAAGCGTAAAGCGGCTCCCTCGGGTCCACGAAAGAAGCGGGCCGTCTCCGGACGAAGATCCCCCCGGCTGACCAGATCATCCAAAGAGGGTCCGGCGGCAAACGCCGGATTGAGTTGGAGCAAGGCTTCGGGCCAGAGCACGCCCGAGTCCAGTTGCTCCCCCACAAACCTCGCAATCCGGTCGTCATACACCCGGACAAAGCTTTTCACAAAGTCGGCATATTCGTCCACCACCTGATGCCGTAACCGAAACACATCCATCTTCAACCCTCCCTGGGATCTTGGCTCCCTCGTTAACCCGTCGTGCGCGATTGATCGGCTTGATGGGGAGCCACCTGATCGTAGGCGGTCAACACTAGACGGCGGGTGCGAAACTCCCCGTACTCCTGCATCTCGTTCTTTTTCAGCACCCGAAAGGTCTCCCCGGGAAAGGTGGGCCCCATCACGTCCTGGGGATCCACAATATACCGCAGCTCATCACGCGTCAGCCCATAGAGGTGGGCATAGTAGGCGTCAAGTTCGGCGCGCACCTGGGCCCGGCGCTCGGGATTCCAGGGAAACGGGGGGCCCTCATAGCCCATATCCCGGGCAAACGGCGCAAGATCCCACGCAGTGTAGAGTAGTTCCAGAACACGAGGCATTATGAATGCAATATCTTCGGACCGATATCCGGATGGTGGCAATATTGGAAGTTGACTGACGAGAAAGAAGTCCATATGAATGCCTCCTACTTTTTGACGGGTACAATAGTCGAAAATTAAACTGTTCATGTTCCCTACAAGTAGAGGAACCTTCAAGGTATCGTTTCCAGTCATAAGTAGAGGAGACGTGTCACCAAGCCCGGACCATGGAACAACTGTAATCAATGCCGTTCGGACATCAGTTGCCCTGACAATACGTCTATAACTTACAAACCACCGATAGGGCCAATCGGCCGGAACCCGCGCCGCGACTTCGGCTTCTTCCACCCAGTAGCGCGGCGTAATGCGAAAAGCGGGGTCGTTTTTTTCCGTGATGGTCACGTCCCGGCTGGCGGATCCGTCATAGGTCGCCCAGCGGTGGTCAAATTGGTGAAGCAGTTTGGCTTCATACAGCGGCACCCGGTGAGGACCCGGTTCGGACGAAAACAGGCCGCTATCATTGGACATATGAAACATGCACAAAAATCGAATGCCCCAAGGATTCGCTCCCGTGCGTTCATTGACCAGCACCGGAATGCGGGTGTAGATTTTGCGGGTCAGCTCGGCATCCTGCCGAGTGCGGAACACGGGACAGGTCCGGGTGTTCGGATTGACGCGCTGCAAATCCTCTGGGGATAAGGTAAAGGTGCGCAAGGCATCCCCGAGTTGATCGGGATGGGTCAAGAAGAAGCCAAAGCGTGCCCGGGTCACCGGCTGACGGCTCAGAGTGAGCAGACAGAACTTGTAGCTTCGATGCACACCGGGAAAGAGGGCTTCACGA
>JAJZZP010000058.1 GCA_021797515.1 Bacillota bacterium
TCATACGCAGACAACGAAGGGATTAACGGTCCGAGCAGAACTGGATACGACCGTCTACCCGACGGGCCAGCCCGTCGACCCCAACGTGTTGGCTAATCTCAATTGGGTGCCCGAGAACTTTCATGGCAAGTGGAATTATGTCATCGCGCCGCAACCATAAATGACTAAGTTATTTTTACAGGGAGTCCTTAGTTACTATTTGGATGCAATTTGCCAAACATAAGCCGCTGCATTGGACGCCTGTTGCGGAGTTAGCGATCCCGGTTTGGATGCGGGCATGTTGTGCGCAATAAAGGCTTCCAGCGCCACTTGGGTTCCAAACTGTGAGATTACCGTTGAAGATTTTGCCAATCTAGGTGCAGTGCTGCTCCCAACGCCACCTTTGCCATGGCACGCCTGGCATGTCGAAGCAAACAATTTGCTGCCCGCGCTGACGCTCCCCGGATGCACAACTGAACTAGAACTCTTGGATTTGCTGCCGCTGTTGCTTTTAGTGCTCTTACCTGTGTTATTGCTCGTGTCGCTTTTGGTTCCACCGATAATACCCTTTTTGGCATTTTTGTCTACCGTATTGCCGACCTTTTTGGTGTCCGATATCGCCTTTTTCGCACTTTCATTGATGTGATGCGAAGGATCGGCGGTATTGCCGCATCCAGCGACTGCCATCATCGTGATTACTGCAGCAATGCCCCAAAATTGTCCCTTCCCCACTTGTGCGACCCCCTCATCCCGTGCTAACCTTTGTGTCCTAGGGTCTCCCGTGACCATAAAACTATACGGAGCCTGATTGATCAGGAAAGCCAATGGCTATTCGATTTGCGGGTATAATAAGGGATAGGTTAGGAGGTAGGCGAATGGTGGAACCGTCACCGGTACAGTCGGGATTAGATCAAAATTTAATGGGACGTGTTAGTGCTCATTTTATCACCGATGGAGCTCTCTATGGCACGTTGCCACAATCAGACGTAACTCAGGATGAGCGCTTGGCTCTGGTGCGCGTCGGATGGATCCTGCAAAACTACATGGGCCGTCCCGTCCTGGAACCACCGCAAATGGCTATCAATTGGGCCGAAGGGCGCCGCATATATCGCGACAACACACTCCATGCCATTGCCCATCACATTCCTGAAGCACCGTTTTTTGGCACCCGGCAAGCAATTTTGGAAGAGCTGATAGATTCCTCATGGGACCAGCAAGTGGAAGACTTGCGCATTGTATTGCACGCATGGGCTTTTGCTGCCGTATGGGATGAGCCTAAAGGAGACGCCGACGCGGGCATTGAGGCTCAGCAAATTTTTTTCTTTTATACCAACCAAATGCGGAAAACCGCCGGCGCAGCGTTCCATGCTATTACCTCTGCCCCTCCGACGGAAAACGAATTTTGGGATTTAGTCAGGTCACTGACCGTGGAGGAAGATACCACGACATGAAAACCTCATCAACGAACTCATTCCCTAACCGATATTGATTGCGCCGTCGACCTTCCTCGTGGTATCCCATCCGGTGGTAAAGCCTTATCGCGCCGGTGTTAGAAGAAAATACCGACAAACAGATTTTTTCGATACCTGTTGCTTGCGCCCACTCATGCGCAGCACGCAATAGTCCCTCGCCAATATGGCGGCCTCGAGCCGACGGCATCAATGCCATCCCGAAGTTCGCCGTATGCGCGTTCTTTTGGAATACTCCACGTACCATTTCTAGAGTCCCGATTACCGCACCATTTTGTTCCGCCACCAAAATCAGATGTTGTTCTGGGTTGAGATGGGACAACACCAGGGACTGCTGCTCCGGCGTCATATAGGCACCTTCGTTAGCGATGTATATGCCTTCGCGTCCTACCTCGGATAAAATCCGTGCGATGACGGCACCATCTTCTATAGTGGCGGAACGCACCACGTAAAGAACCTGAGACAAATCTTGCAGCACAATTGGTGTCACTTTCATCGTTCATCCCCGACAAGGTGTTCTTAGTTCCGAATGCTATTCCCATGACGCGTCCGCGACGCGGGCGGGAACGGCGTTCATACGGTTCTAGGGTTTCAATATAGCGTATGCGCTGGGTTGGCACAACCCGATGTACCGGTTTGGCTCTCGAACCCATTCGGCCCCACAAGATGATTCCGTAATCTGACCACATGACATGCGTCGCCCAATATGTCATATCGTCCGTGACGACTTTGTATGTTGTTTTCATGCATTGTAGGATACCCGGGTGCGGGCAGATCTTTGCGCCCGTGAACAGGCCTTTAAAAAGCGAGCCGCAATTTTACCCATTGCTACCTGGTCCACCAAAAATGTATCGTGGCCCCATATGCCCATTAATGTTTCATAGTGAACGCTAACCCCCGCCATGCGCAAGTGCTCGGCGTGCTGTTGAATTTCCCGCCACGGGTAAAGCATATCGGTCTGAATGCCAATCATCCACACCACTTTACCCTGCAAGCCTTCAAGTCCTGCATTCTCTAAATCGAATCGATCCATTGCTTCGGTTAACCTTAGGTAGGTATTGGCGTCAAACCGTTTCAAAATTTTTTGTCCCTGGTACCGTAAATATGAGGTGACCTGAAATTCTTGCCGTTCAGCGGTCTGGTAATGGCGACCAAATTTATTTTGCATCGACTCCGGGCTCTGATAGGAAATCATGTCTGCCATCCGGGCTAATGCCAACCCTTTTTCGGGGGTTTTTCCAGCAAGATAGTAATGACCGCCCAAAAAAGCCTCATCGGCCAAAATGGCGCTTTTACCCACCGTGTGATACGCAATGGCCCACGGAGAATGAGATATCGGCGCCCCAATGGCAAGCACCCCGGCTACCTCATCACGATATAGTGATCCATAAGCCAGAGCCATCATGCCGCCCATGGACCCGCCTACTACCAGGTACGGTTTGGCAATCGGCAGGGTCTCGATCAGACGGTGCTGGGCCCTTACCATATCGAATAGACTAATGCCAGGGAAATGACCTCCATAGGGAGCCCCTTCGTCGGTTAATGAACTGGGTCCGGTAGTGCCCATAGCGCCTCCCAACACGTTGCTGGCCACTACATGATACTGGTGCAAATCAATAGCCTTGCCGTAGCCGACTACCCCATCCCACCATCCTGCGTGATCCTGGTAAGTATGACGTGCCACATGGCTGTCCCCGGTCAAGGCATGGAACACCACAATCGTAGGTCGATCTGGTTGACCCCACTCTTCATATGCCATCAGCAGGCTAGACAATACCGCCCCGGAATCCAGAGCAAACGGCTCTGGCCACCACTGGAACTGTACCCAGGGCCATGGGAACCCTTGTTGCTGCTGCCACGGCCAAACGGGATAAGGATATTTCGTCAGTTTCATAATATGTCTATGCTAGCATAAAGTAGGTCAAGCCCATGCATGTTTTGCGCAGCCATTAAAAAGCCAATGTTTGTCTCCTCGGCTTCCCGAGCTTTGTGCGCTGTTCTAGAGACCGCATTCTGATTGGGGTTGAGGCTCACGCCGAAAAAACTTTACCCCAATCTTTCCCGGAATTACGCGCCTTGCGAGGATTGGATTGGCATCGATCTTCGAATTTGACCCCAGCACCGTCGTTGCAGAAAAAATGGCATAAATCCGCCAAAAAACGGGCTTGCTCTGGTAAAATTGAGGTAATCACCCAATCAATTTCGCAGGAGCGTGCCCGTAGGGCCATTATACCACAGATGCAGTTCTTTTCCTGGGACGAGGTTCAGCCGTTAGGCGATTTGGAGTGCCTCCAGTTGGTGCTCGACACCATTCCCGATGAATCGTTGATGCAGATTTTAGAACGCGCCCGCGGACGGCGCGGGCGCAATGATTATCCCGTGCAGGCCATGTGGAACTCCGTCCTCGCCGGAGTGGTCTTTCAGCATCCGTCGATTGAGAGTCTTCGGCGGGAGCTCAGCCGGAACGGACAATTGCGGGAAATGGGGGGCGTGGCACCGTCCGCGTGGGCCTATACGCGCTTTTTGCGTCAGATTCTCAAACACCAGGACGAACTCGACGCGATGATTCACCACATCATCGACGATCTCTCCCAGGTCTTGCCCCACTTTGGCGAACGCTTGGCAATGGACAGTAAAGCCCTCGAGTCGTTTGCCCAACACGCATCCTCCGAAGCGACGCCCGACGGGCGTCGCGACACGGACGCAGACTGGGGGAAGAAGACTTAGCGCGGTGTCGATGCGCACGGTAAGGCCTGGAAAAAGGTCGGCGCCTGGTTTGGCTATAAGATTCATCTGCTCGTCGATGCCCCCTATGAATTGCCCATCGCTTGGGCGGTGACGAAGGCGTCCACGGCGGACATTACGGAAGCGCCGACCTTACTCGCGTAACTCCAAGCCAAACGTCCTGTGGCGCTGAAGGCCGCGCGCTATTTGACGGCCGATCGCGGATACGATGCAACGTCCTTCGTACAAAGTCTCTGGGATGAGTACGCGATTAAGCCGGTGATCGATATCCGCAATATGTGGAAGGATGGCGAGGCGACGCGATTGTGGCCTGGCTACGACACCGTCACCTACAATTTTCGGGGAGACGTCTTTTGCCACCATCCCGAGACCGGTGAGGCCCATTCCATGGCGAACGGGGGCTTCGAAGCGGACCGCGATACGCTCAAGAAACGGTGTCCCGCCAAGTTTTCTGGCATCACGTGTGATGCCCAAGCGACCTGTCCGGTCGCCGCAGGCATCCGAATTCCCTTGGACACAGACCGCCGCATCTTTACCCCCCTGGACCGCAGTAGCTACAGTTGGGACCGCGCATACGCCCATCGAACGGCGGTCGAGCGCGTAAACAGTCGCCTCGATGTGTCGTGTGGGTTTGAGCACCATACCATTCGTGGGATGGCCAAGATGCGCGCACGCTGTGGACTAGCTCTCCTGGTCATGCTCGGCATGGCGCTCGGGCGCACCCGGCAGCAACACCCCGAACACATCCGGAGTTTGGTCCGCAGCAGCGCCTAAGCGCTGCCCCAGACCACCCTCGAACTCCATCCAATGCCAGTCACACCCAAGAATCCTGCCGGGTGTGTTTCAGGATGCCCTTTGATGTACATGGTAATTCCTACCAGTTAGTTTTTAGGTATGTCACGGATGGGACGGGACCCCGCAGGCTTCGCTCCGCGCAGAATCACCTGGCTACAGCCAGAAAAATACCACAGCGCAAAAGGCTCTTCCCCGATAACGCTTGACACCGTTTCTGCGAACGATTAGACTAAGTATAATATTTCATAGAGTGCCATGACGATGATAGAGCCTATAGTCAAGTACGGAGGACGTTAGCGAGCGGCGTCTGGTGGGAGGCCGCAAATCCGTTGACTTTCCCAGCTCTTGAGTCCCTTAATTCGGCGGCAGTCATCCGTTATCATGACAAACAAGTGATAGAGCGTAAGCCCTATAACTAAGGTGGTACCACGTCATCCCGATGCGTCCTTAGGCGCACGGGTATTTTTTATGTTCACAGCAGAGGGGGTCACGCAAATGGCGATCGCTCGAGTAGTTATTGTTGGTTCCGGCAATTTATCACACGCTTTAGTGTCAAGATGGCTGAATTCCCCTCACATCGCTCAATTGACGGTATTGGCGCGTTCGGACCGATACCGGGTCAAAGGCTGGTCCGCAGCCGCGATGGAACGCGTTACCTATGACGATGTCTGTTTGTCGGAAGCCAGTATTGTAGTATTGTCGGTCAAACCCAAAGATGCTCCAGCCGCATTGGATCATATTGCTCGTGTCGCTCCCAACTTACCGGTTCTGTTATCGGTAGCCGCGGGAATTTCCATTGCGACGATTCGAAGTATCCTGCCGCATAGCGGCATTGTGAGAACCATGCCTAATATTTGCTCGCAAGTTGGCCGATCGGTTACCGGGGTTGCGTTTGACAGTGTTCTGCCCTCGCAACGGGCCATGGTGTTAGACTTGCTTCACGAGTTAGGAGAGACCACCGAGACCCCGGAATCCTTGTTGGACCCGATGACAGCTCTCTTCGGAAGCGGACCCGCATACGTCTTAGTGTTTTTGCGTTCAATCGTGGATACCGCGATTAAATTCGGTTTGGACAAAGACATCGCAAGGCAACTAGCCCTGCAGATGGTCTTAGGCACCAGTGAACTAGCGTTAGCCCAATCACAGGATTCGTTGGACCACATTGTGAGCCGGGTGGTGTCCCCGGGAGGAACCACGGAAGCCATGCTGAAAGTGCTTGAATCTCAAGGATGGCAAGACATTATGGAATCGGCACTCTACGCTGCGGGAGAACGCGCCAGCCAGTTAGGCAGTTTGGAGCCAGCCAGAGGCCGCGCTTAAGTTCGCGCGACCACCGCGACGGCTAACGCCCCAACCAGGCCAGAGTCCTGGCCCAAGCCGGCCAAAACGATATCCACTGCTTGATATAAGGCCTGAAGGCTAAATTGACTGGTATACTGCTTAATCAAAGGCAACCACATGTCGCCGTTTTCCATCACGCCACCACCCAAGACAATGCGCTCGGGGTTTTGCGTGTTTACCATAATTGACAGTCCCCGTCCTAAGTTGCGAGCCGCCGCCTCAATGATCTTTCCGCACACTGCATCCCCTGCCCGGACCCCGGCAAATATGGCGGGAGCGTTAATTAGATCGACGTTTCGAAGGTAGTCGCTCTGGTTTTTTCGCTCCTGACCGATGCGGGCAATCGCGGTGCCAGACGCCAAGGTTTCTAGGCACCCATGGTTGCCACAATGACATAAGGGCCCATCGGGCTCGATGACCACATGACCCAATTCACCCGCATTTCCCTGAGCTCCTCCATAGAGCTGGCCATTGGCCACAATACCCGAACCAATCCCTGTAGACACCGTAATATACACCATATTGCGGGTGCCTTTTCCAGCACCGAACATCCACTCCCCCATTCCGGCCGCAGTGGCGTCATTTTCCACCCGACACGGCTTTTGCAATAGGCTCTCAAGCCCCGTTACCAAATTAATTCCTTCCCATTCGGGTAGGTTGGCGGTACGTAATAGCGTTCCGTGGTCCAGTGGTCCCGGGGAACCCACTCCAATCGCCGCCAAGTCATTAACGGTTATCTGCTGGCGGTCGCACAAATGACGAATCTCTTGTGCAATCCTCTGAATACCTACTGAACCTTGCACGGCCTCTCGGGTCGGAAACCGTTGCTCTAGTACGACTTGCCCATTTTCGTTTCCCAGTCCTACAGCAATTTTGGTTCCGCCGATGTCGACCCCAGCATAATAAGCCATTTGTCTTAAAACCTCCTCACGACGAATCTTTCACTGTCTTCTGTGACATCCTCCCCACGGATAAATTCCGGGGAATTCGACCTCTACAAAATTAGGCATCCTGTTCCACGGAGGCGTGCCTCGACATTTTCGCATTGGGCAACTTACGTCCGAGCCTTACCGCCTCTCCACAGGCTAAAACGCAATCCCTGCGGCCAAGATGTTCTTAGCAGTATCGCCTCGGTCATGTTTGATTCCGGCCATAAGTCCAAGAACGGACTTCTAGGGGCACGTTGGCCATCCTATGACTGCCAACCGTAGACCATCGCTTACTTGATGGGTAGAACGTGTCAATTTGCAAAAAATTCTTCCGTTCCAATCAGTCTGATACGCGCATTGCCGTGTCAATTCATCCCAACTAACCTCTACTATACTCTAGGCGAGGCGTTCGTTGCGAATCATATTCTTGACTTGAAAGCTCCCGGCTGGGATCTCATGGTTTTCGTTAACGATTTGAGTCGTGAGTTTAACAACCACCCTGACCTCAAGGCCGTGACTTGCGACTCCCAAAAGCGCGTGCGATAGTAGAAGCCGCCTCCTTCCTTCAATTGGGATCGCATCGTAGGGCTGTTGGCAACGCGCGCACAACTGCGGGTCTACCACAGTCGTGGGGGGATGCCGAAGGCATCTTCCGCTTTGGCATTTTATCATTATACGGGAGGCCATGGGCTGAGAGACGCAAACACTTGGTCGACTATGTCGAGTCCGAGTCGCTGCCTGGCTCCCGTCGTCCCAGCTAATGCGCATCCCCTCAGTCAAGTGTCAAAACTCCATAGCCCCCTCACCGTCCGCTTAATTTTCCCTGGGCTATCGCCCAAGAAGGGGAACGCGCCGGCCTCGTGTTTAAATATAGCCGAGAAACTCAGCAGCAATGCCCCCAATCCAGACAACCACAGTGCATTCGTCGGCGTGTGAAATTTTCGGCGAAATGTGGCTCAAGAATTTGCTAAAAGGGATAACCTGATCACGAACGTATAAATAAAAAATACTCAGATGGCAGCCGCTTCGACAGCAGCACCTCAAGACAAAAAAGCAATAATGATCACCCCCAAAAAGGATTTTTGGCTGAAGTCACCCCAATGGTTGCAGTGAACATATACGTGATAGGATTCGGGGTTTTCGTCGTGTTCATCGCCAAAACCATGTTGGGTGTGGCGTGCAAAATGGCGAAAACCGCAAACACGATGGTAATGCCACCAACAACCAAAGCCCAAATCATAGCCCCGAGGTCGACAACCTCTTCCGACACATCAGCCGCTGCCCAGGGTTCCGAGAATTTCCATGGCCACTCCGACATTAATAAGAATCGAATCAAGATCAGTTGAGACTGAGTGCCTCCCAGATTTAGCGCCGAAGCAATATAGGTACTCCTACATAATCAACCGCAGTAATCGCCACCACTAGACTAGAGCCCAACCATAAATCCACCCCACAAACCAGCCGTAACCCTTACGAGTAATTACTGTGCAGTCAGTGCTGAAGCTAATGTGTCCACTATGGTGTCGATTTCGGATTCTCCAATAATTAAAGGAGGGGACAAAGTAATGACGTCTCCCACCGGCCGAACGATAATCCCATGGTCCAAAAGGTGCTTAGCTACCGCTGCTGCCGTCTTGCCAGGTCCATCGCTTGATGGAAAGAGTTCCACCCGCCCCAACAGTCCGACACAATTGGCATCAACTACCAGATTAGGGTATTGGCGTGCTATTTGATCGAGTTGGCTGTGGAGGTAATCCCCCATCTTGGCGGCACGCGACACAAGTTGCTCGGTTTCAATCACGGCAATATTAGCCAAAGCCGCCACTGCAGCCAATGGGTGACCGCTATAGGTGTTACCGTGCCTCAATTCAGGTCCGTCCTGGGATGACTGCAAAAACGCCTCCATCACATGCGGAGCGACGGCAGTAGCTCCGAGCGGCAAATATCCTGAGGTGATGCCCTTAGCAAAGGTCATTAAGTCAGGTTGAATTCCGTAATGACGACTGCCTGTCCAGTCTCCCAGGCGGCCAAATCCTGTCACTACTTCATCAGCAATAAAGAGCACCTCATACCGACGACAAATCTCTCTCACTTGGCGCAAATACTCGGGCGGCGGGATGATGACCCCACCCGCTGCTTGAATGGGTTCGGCGATAAAGGCGGCTACGGAGTCGGGACCCTCACATTGGATAATGCGTTCGACTTCTCGAGCACATGCCAACGTGCATTGGGTACCTGCAGCGTGAAATGCACAATGATTAGCATAGGGTGCAGGGGCGTGCAGCACTCCCGTCAGCAACGGTTCGAATCCCTGCCGATTGGCTGTAATACCGGCAACAGACAAGGCGCCGAATGTGACTCCATGATACGCGTGCTGGCGTCCAATAAGTTTGTACTTTTGTGCCCTACTGCGTACCTTCCAAAATTGCCGACTAATTTTCAAGGCCGTTTCCACCGCCTCGGATCCATCATTGCTAAAAAATACACTCCCCATCCCATCAGGCTCCAGCAAGTGAACCAATTTCTCCGCCAACATCAGAGATGGACGATTGGCGAATCCCCCAAAAGAAGAAAACCAGCTCAATTTTTGCGCCTGCTGAGTCACGGCCTGAATAATTTCCGACCGTCCATACCCAATGTTAGATAACCATAAACCGGCATGCGCGTCCAAATAGCGACGACCCGATTCATCCCACACATAAATTCCTTCCGCTCTGTCAATCACTATGGGGCCGGTTGTGGCCAGAGAACTCATCTGGGTATATGGCCCCCAACGTTTAGCAACACTCATGCCCGGGTCTCCTTTGAAAAATACTTTTTTTCTCTAAATCAGTGCGGTCTCATAACACCGCCGAGTATGGGGTCTCCAAAAATGTGACGTTCTACTGCTTTAAATGCGGTAAAACAGATCGCTGCCGCAGAACCGTTCACATAGAATTGCAACGTAAGGTTTTAATCAGAAATCACTAAAATATTCTCTCTGCAATGCGGTAAATCCTTGATCCCAACGCACTGTTTTTTACCTTAAAATTGTGCAAGTCGCTTCTAATAGGGCAGGATAAGTAGCATGTTCTGGCGAATATCATAGTAAGTGAGGCGTTAATTATGAGTACGGTTTCCCGGTGTTTGGCATTGGCGGAACTGAGAGATGCTGTTGTGTTGGCTGGAAAAGCCGGATTGGAACGCACCGTACGCATTGCGCACGTCGTGGATATCCCGGAAGTAGGCCCTTGGATTTGCCCTGAATTGTTACTATTGACCACTGGGCATGGGCGTGGTGAAGATGCCGATGAATGGATCCAACTAATTCATGAACTGGACGAACACCAAGTGGCGGGAGTTTTGATCGCCTTTGGCCGCTATGTTAACCAATTACCCGAATCAGTCTTGGCAGAAGCCAACCGATTAAATTTCCCTTTGATTCGTTTGCCTTGGGCCGTGCCGTTCATTCGAGTTAGTGAGGCAGTTCACCGCCTAATAATTGACGAGCAAGCAGAGGTCGTGACCAGCATCGAGCAAATTCAAACTCAAATGGCCCGTGCTGCCTTATCTGCCCGCACCATATCGGACTTAATTGTTCGCCTTGCACGGCTAGCACACCTTAAAATGGCCTTGCACGATGATGTCGAGATTTTGGTAGCCGGGCCTACCCATTTATCCGGTTCAGTTAAGACAATTGCCGTCCCATTGGAGCGTGGAGTCCATTATTCCCTTCATGTAGAAGATAACGGTATTACTCCACTAGCGGATTATGCTGCGCTAGTGTTAGGTTTGTTTTTGTTGCGCGAGCAAGTTCGCGCACGTACCGAAGCCAAACTGCAAAGTTCATTGGTTAGCACCCTTTTGCGGCACGAATCTTTGGAAGATCCAGAACTGGTGGAAAGAGCCCGCCTATTAGGGTTCCATACTGAGTCACTGCATGCCTTGTTGGCTCTGGGATTGCCAGCACTGCCCCAAGGAAATGAATTAAGTCGCCAATGGGTGGAAAATGTATCACGTGCGGAGCAATTGCTGGTAGCCGGCCTAAAAGATTTTTCCCCTCTGATTACTACTCGACACAATTGTCTGGTAGCCATTTTGACGCCGCCTGCAGCTAAAGATATCGATCGCTGCAATCAAGGATTGACTAAATTTTTTCGAGACTTTCCCAAAAGTTCAGGGATTTTAACCGATCCTATCGCCACCACAGAATTAGCAGCAATGTACGACGTCGTGGAAAATTTGTTGCCTCTGGCGCCAAAGGGACAAGTACACCCTCTAACGCGACTGATTTTCCCGCAAATTATTGCGTCGCTACCCGACGATTTAATGGAGTCCTATTGGACCGCCACATGGGGCAGGTTGTCCCCCGCATCGTTACAGGAGTCATTGGCCATGTTGGCACAACACCACGGCCACATCCAAGAAGCCGCGCAGCAACTGGGAATTCACCGTAACACCTTGCGTCATCGCATTGAACAAATTGAGCAAATTCTAAAACGCCCCCTGACACCGGAATTTCTCAACGAGTTGACGTTATCGTGGACCTGGAGCCAGACCCGGATCGGCAGCAAAACCGGGATCTAACGAAATACCATAACTGTGGGCGTTTTCTTAAATTATTCACTTCCGAAAGGAACTCGCCGTCAGACAACCTGACGGCGATCCTGGGGAGGACGGGTAAACAATGAACCGATCCAAGCAAAAACCATACCCATAACCAGCCCTACCAAAAGACCAACGACAAACGTCGCAATTCTTGCACCCAGAGATGTTGAGATTGCAACCATATGGTGGATTTCAACCTGTGAAAGCGACGGAAGTTCCTTGTGTAACGCCTGGCTTAATTGCACGGAAGAAGGTGCGTTCACGACATTGCCGCTGCCGGATAAAAATGCATAGATTAAGCCCATAACCAATCCAACCCCAACTGGTCGCATGGACGCCCGCTTGGCCCTAATACCTCCCGCTATCACTAGCCCAATCATCACCAAATCCAGGATCTCGTTGATAAGTGACGCAGTAATCGACCCGAGTGCAAAATGCGTAATTAATACAATGCATCCAGCCGTCGCCGCCAATCCATACCATTGCTTCACTGTAAGCCCTCCGCTCAAATGACTTTCCCATCTCTAATGAATACCCCCTAATCTACTTCTCGCGTCTTCTGCTACTAAAAACATAGACGAATGTATCTATGCTAGAGTTTTCCTGCTTCAACGTGTCCCGCCTCGCCAAAAACTCGCTACTACGGTGAATGTGACACTCCACAGGCGTCAATTCCGAGGTAGCCCCCCGTACACAGGTATCACCTCGTTAGGTGAGGACGATATATTCCTTCGCTTGTTGGAGATTCATCGCTGCATTTAAGTCACGATCCCGTTCTATTCTACACACCTCACAGTGGTAGACTCGTTCCGACAAGGATAGCTTCGTTTTCTTGTGTCCACAGTTCGCGCACAATTTGCTTGACGGATAGAACCGTGAAACTTGCCTGAGTTCGATGCCCACTTTCTTACAGGCATTGAACAATTTGAGTGTGAAATCATAGAACCCTTGGTTCGCCATAGCGTGACTCCAGTGACGATTCTTCATCATGCCCTTCACGTTCAAGTCTTCTATCGTAATGTATGCGGGTTTGGTTTTCACCAACATACTCACAATGTAGGCACGGTACGCATTTCTCATGTTTGCTAAACGTTGATGCAGCTTCTGCACTCTCAGCACGTTCTTTGCTCTAGTTCTTCCCCCTTCAGTAGCAGATTTTTCACCTCTTTTCTTTTTGTTTTCGAGTTTTCTTGCTAATGCGCGTTGTTCACGTTTGAGCTTCTTCTCCAGTTTATGAATACCGGAAGATTTATTGAGGTTCTTGTCTACTTCACCGTTGCCGACGATAGCGAAGTCTTTGGACTCCCTGTAAAATAACTTAGTCATTTATGGTTGCGGCGCGATGACATAATTCCACTCGCCATGAAAGTTCTCGGGCACCCAATTGAGATTAGCCAACACGTTGGGGTCGACGGGCTGGCC
>JAJZZP010000072.1 GCA_021797515.1 Bacillota bacterium
AGAATCAACGGATTACAGGGCGCTCCATTTCGCTCAAAGATATGGATAATGAATAGCTCTCACGCTCGTCATCGCAGAACCAGACTTTACCACAAGAAACATTTGGTTAGGGTGCGAAATACGGGTTATGATGTCGATCAGCTGCGTCAAGTGGCCCCGAAACGCGTAGCGGTTTCCCGTACGACGGTTGCGTATTTGACGTGATTCAAGATCTCGGATCGGGGATGAACTCCCGGAAGAAGGGGCTGCAGGATCTGCTGCGGAGGATTGGCGCGGGGGAAGTGGAACGCCTAGTGCTCACGCACAAGGACCGGTTGCTGAGATTCGGGGCCGATTTGGTCTTCTCTCTCTGCGAACGATTCGGAACCGACGTGGTGCTGATCGAGGCGACGGAAGGCCCGTCTTTTGAGGCTGAATTAGTCCAAGACGTCCTCGAAATCATTACCGTGTTGTCCGCCAGGCTCTACGGATCCCGTAGCCATCAGCACAAGAAACTCCTGGACTGCATCCAGGGGGTGACGCAAACATGATCCGCACGGTGCAGTGGCCATCGGTTGTGCTGAACATCGGCAAATGGCGGGCGGTGATGGCCCTGGTCTTGGCCTACGACCGACAGAAGGACGCCTTCCTGCGGGATCTGGCCAAAACCACCCGATGGGGCGATCTGGATAAGCCGAGGGATTTTCGGAACCGGGATAAGAAAACCTGGGGCAACTTCGGGAAACTTCCCATCCATCTTTATGACCGCGCCCTGTTCGTGCAGAGCGTATTGTGCAAAAGGCTCTCACACCAGCACCGAACGCAGGGGATCGAGCGTTAGCTACCCTGAAACTTCCCTAAATTGCGGCCTGGGTAAACCTATCCAAGCCCGACGCAAACGCCGCACGGTGTGGTATTTTATGTCAGTAACGTCTGCCTAGACAACCAGATCCTCTAGGATCCGATGCCTAATGCCTCCCGCTGGCGGACAAGAGGTGGAGACGCACCTGGTTATCGTGATGCGAGTGCGCTAGGGCGGCTAGCGGGTGGGAATCCGCAGAGTCATCGCGACCCAACGGTCGCGTTGTCCATGGCTCCGACGCGCCAGCGCATAAAAGGGTATTCGTGATGGCCTCAGCCTTTTCCTCTATGGGGCGTTTCATCCTCTATTGCCAGCCGCCGTATGGTCCTAAAGACGCGGCCATATATCCGCAAACCGCGTCCAAAATCCCGGAGATTGATATCCCAAGCGCCATAGGGTCATTCCCCCCAGGTGTTGTGCCAATGCTAGGTTCAGCAGATCTTGCGTTGCCTGACTAGTTTCATCCCAGGACTCGGTGTTTCCCACGTTCATCGCATTAATTTGGGCCTGCAGGACGGCGGCGGTGTGTGGCCCATAGACCCCCGGTACTTGGGGTTGAACTGAAAAATCCTGCTGAAATTGCGCCACCGCGGCCTGGGTTTCTGGGCCATACCCACCGTCTGTCGCCAACAGCGCAGGCGGTGTCTCTCCCTGAGAAACCGCATAGCGCAAGAGAATCGCATTGAGCAGGAACTGCAAATTCTGTACGGCGGGGTTGAATGTCGACGGGTTATAGGATAGCGGTGCAGTCGGAGCGATGGCCAAAGTTCCCGTGCTGATTTCTAAGGCATCTTGCGCAGGATCCCAGACCGATTGCCCATTCTGACTGGCGAGGCTCGTGGCGATTGTCCGGCTGGTAATGGCAGATCCCGTCTGAAAACCTTTGTTGGTATAGGTCCAGCTTTGTCCGTAGGCGGCCACCCCTAACAAGAGCTGGGCGGGACTGACTCCCGATTGTACGGCATCGGCCACCGCTTGAGACACCCACGGCATCCCTTGCGTAGGCCCGGGATTCGGCGCGGTCGATGTCGGCGTCGATGGCGTGTATTCGGGGTACGCCAACAGGTTCAAATAATTCGCGGAGGCGGCGAGTGTGGGATAATCATAGGCGGGATTGGGCAACGGCAATACATCGACCACTAAGGTGAGATGATCTTTATGCAATGCATCGGCGAGTTGGGTTACAAATGCCGCAAAAGCGGACCCTTGATCCGCCGGCAGGTTCTCCCAATCCAGTGTATACCCGCCATAGCCATCTTGGGCCGCGAGGGTGGCCAGATCCGTGATAAGCATCGAAGGTTCTGCGCTCGACCACCAACTGTTGTCTACCGTGCCGGTAAATGTGACCGTCGGCCAGGTTTGTACATGGTGTTGGGTGGCGTAGGCGGTCACTGTCTGCATCGTGCTCGGCACCATCTCTGTGGTTACAGGTGCGGTATTTTCTGGCGTGACGGTATACCACAGGGGAGCGATGGCATTGAAAGCACTGGTATGTTGCTGCAAATCATACCATGCCCGGCCAGGCGTGGTGCCGGAAAGATGGAAATAGCCATAGGCCACCGAAACGGGGGTGACATTGACGGACGCGACGGACGACCACACCGCTCCAGTGGCGTTGTTGGGTGCCAGGGGATCCTTCGCGTAAACAATTACATGGTAGGTGCCCGATTGATGTGGGGTAAATAACAATTGCGGATTGTTTTGATACGGCCCGCTAGACTTCCAGACGCCTTGGGGATTTTGCCACCACCATTGGTAGACCGGTTGTATTAAATTTTGCGCTTGGGCGGTGACGGTCACACCGTCCCCCGACAATAGGGATGTCGGCGTGTGCAGAGTGACTTGGCTCCCGACGTTCAAGACCAATGTTTGGTGTACAGCTTGTGCCCACTGATGGTCCGCCGCTTGCGAAGCATCCAATGCATAAACGACCACGATATCGCTTCCAGCGGACAAGGCTCCGAGGTTCAAGGATCCGCTGGAGGAATAGTTCTGGGCGAGGGCCCAACCAGACGTCGACTCGACCCAAAATTGATAGAGGGGCGGACTACCGTGACCTTGAGCCTGGGCGGTGATCGTCACCGATGTGCCGGGACTCAGTAGCCCACTGGGGCCGTGGACCACCAAATTGCTGGCATAGGGCAAAGATGTTGCCTGCACCAACGGGGATAAGAGGCCGCCGGCCCCCATGCTCATCGCGATTCCGAGAATGGCACCCTGTAACCGATTCATGGCAAGAAGTCTCCTTAATACATGATGGCAAAGTTTTCCTATCGATTTGCCATGTATTATAATCCACTTGCAATCATTCCGGTATCCCTTTTATCAAGGGAGCCCGTTTGCTAAACCGTTCTAACAAACTTATCCAAATTTGATCATTGCTGACCAAATCTGTTGCCGCCTTCCTGCTTCCTGGCGTCACGGCTTCTTAGGGTCTCCAGGACCGGTCGTCCACCAGAGGGCGCTCCACAGGCTTGTCACCGAGCAAGTCTGCCGTTAGGCAGACTGGGATGGACAGCCGTCCATCGAACTCTCGGCCACTTTCCGTAAATTGATCGCCGCGTTGACATCGCGGTCATGCTGCGCACCACAGTCAGGGCACGTCCAGTCCCGCACCGAGAGCGGCATTTTCGGCATTTTGTATCCACAGGCGGCACACGTTTTGCTACGGGGATACCATCGGCTGACGACAATGACCGTTTTTTCCCGCTGCGCCGTTGGGTTTTCTGCATGTTCTCCGACCAAGGGATGTGCATTCCTTTCGGAATGGGTTCGCCGGGCTGAAGCCCGGCACGCACTTTGGCGGCTTCCCTCTGGCGACTGAATTGTTTCGACAACCGACGAAGCGGGGCCAAGGCGGCTGCATAGGCTTTCGGTCCCACGATCTTCTCGCCGGTCGAGAGTGTGGCCAACGCGGAAACGCCCAAATCGACCCCGCCCACCGCTTGGCTTTCGCGATGGATACTGGGCGGATCGGGCATCTCGACGGTGACACTCAAAAACCAGCGCTCGGCGGTCCGGGAGATCGTGCCGTCCAGCACTTTCCCGACAAAGCGTAACGATTCGTGCATCCGAACCCCGCCTAACTTCGGAATATGCACGGTGTTCCCTTTGACCGTGAATGGGTCGTTGGTCAAGGTAAAACTGTCGTGCTGTCCCTTTTTCTTGAACGGGGGATGCTCGGCCGTTCCGGCAAAGAAATTCTTAAACGCTTGGCCCCAGTGCATGATGGCCATCTGTGGGGCGTTCTTAGTAACCTCCAGCATCCAGGGGAACTGTGTAGCCTTGATCGCGTTCAATTGACGGCGCAACGCCGCCCTGTGGGTATCGATTTACCACATCGGGGGATGGCCCAATGCCCATAGAAATCGATTCCGAAGAAGCAACCATCATACAACGTATCTTTGCATGGTAGACGAAGGCATGGGGACGGTACTCATTGCCTCCCGATTAAATGCAGCGGGACATCGCGAACGGAAAGGCGGGATCTGGTCCGGGGCACAGGTACGGCGGCTCATGAAAACCCCGTTCTTGAAGCCCGGACAGCCTATCGGCGTAAGCGCCGTAATGCCCCGGGGAACCAGGTCTTACGTGGTCGGGAACAGTGGCTTCAACCGCAATTTCGTCATCATTGACTCAAATCGTTGGCAGGCAGCCATGGACAAAATGGGACCCTACAGTCACGGACAACCGCATCAACCACATTATACCCGTGCGGATCAAGGTACGTTGCTCTTTACGGGGTTCGCACATTGCGGTGACGCAATGGTTGCTGTGCTTGGCTACTACTGGGTCCGTCGTAAGGCTGGGGACTACAAGGGGTCGCGTGTCTCGTATGGTTGCATGGCGAAGGTTACCAAAGGGACCCAAACCTGCACAGGGTAACGGACTTATGCACAAAAAAAGTCCCAGGAGCCGTTTTGCCAGCCATACTCCGGACCTTGCGATCGCTTGACCAAAGTTCAGTCATTGCCGAAGCACGGCGCATTGCCGAACAGAGTTTGGCTCAGCGCCAAGCGCAAGCATTGCAATTCGCCCAAAAAATCACCGAGGCTCAACGAATTCACGCCGGATGGCTTCAACGTCTTGATGTCTTTCTAGCCAATCCCGATCAAAGTCTCTACTCGGAGACGGTCTTAGCCGCTAAGGTTCGCGAGAATGAACAACGGTTGACGAACTTAACCGCTCAACAAGCGACACGGGATCAGAAACGTGCTAATACTGCGGCTCAGATGGCCGATTTGGAACGGTTCCTCGTCAACACGGCTAACTGGTACCCAATTACGATGGGCCAACACATTGCGGTCGACAGGCTGCCCCATGGAGTACGCGGTCGTATCTTGTTCTGCCGGGACCGTTAATCCCTTCGTCGTTCGCGGAATTGCCCAAGCATTGCACTCACGTTTCAATCGTGCGTACGACCCGACCGCGCCCATTCATGCTAATCACCGAGAACAGGCGATGTTCAAGTTTCTTCCACTGGGACGGGCCGGGTGATGCTCTTTGTCCCTTCGATGATCTTGCGATTGGCTTGGAGACGATATCCGGCGTCGCGAAGAAGCGCCCTCACCGTGTCGGCACTGACGGTATGCCCCTTCCCATGGAGGCCGTTCTGTGCCGCTCCTCGTCCACCGGAGCTGCGATTCGGGGAGCGGGATTACTGAGAGCGTCCAGTCAGTCCACCACGTAGGGTCATTATCCGTGATGCAGCGGCGTCCGCCGCCGGTTTGGCGTACGCGATTCGCAGGCACTGTGGCTTCGCTCTCTACGGCTTCCCAACTGGCCGTTACCGTGTCACGCGAGAGTCCTGTAGCGTTGGCGACCCTCGCAACCGATCGCTTGCGCTGCAATCGCCACTCACAAACGCCGAGATCTCTCGTTTAAAAAGGCCTGTAAGTGCTGATCATTCCGTCGAATCGTGGTTTCCTGCGCGTCCCTATTCGCCATCGTGGGATCCGTCCTTTCGTCTTCCGACATAGACAGATTCGCGATTGGCCATGACTTCTCCTCTGAAAAAAAGATTGGTGGTACGACATCTAGGGCCACCCACTCGGGTCGGGCCCTAGATATAGATCGGTTCTGCTACGCACTACCCCCGGTTTTTCATGGGTGTAGGTGCTCCGATAGGGGCATGGGTGTCTCCTTTGCAGATTTGGAAATTATTTCTCGAGGGCTCTATAGCTAAAGCACGAGGCATTTGATAATAGGGCAATTAAAAAAGAAGCCAGGCAAAGATGGGTGCCTTTGAATTTTTCCCGGGGCTAATTCCGTGAGCAACACGAAAAAGAAGCGGGGAGCCCCTGACTCTCTGCCGCTTCTCTTTCACTATTCCAATGTGGCTAAAATCTGCTTCCAGGTATTAGGGTCGACATGCAAGTCTTGATGCACTAAAGGCGTGTCCTTAAATCCGGGTATGAGGTCTTCATATGGTGTTGACTCCTCTTGGTAGACCAGGCCGGTTATCAATTCATCTGTCTCGTGCAATCGGGCTAAGGCTTTAGTGCGATCATTGGGTACGTATTCCGGATCGTTATCCAAGTTTTGCAACGACTGCTTATACCAGTCGTAAGTGTTGACTTTGTTGTACGTAACACAAGGAGAAATTACGTTGATCAAGGAAAATCCAGGATGTTCGATGCCTTTTTGAATCAGCAAAGCTAATTGCGGTTGCCAACTGGAAAACCCTTGAGCGACAAAGGTTGCTCCCGCCGACACGGCTAGCATCAAGGGGTGAATGGGACGCTCTAAACTGCCTTTGGGAGATGTCTTGGTTTTAAATCCCTCTTGCGAGGTTGGAGAGGTTTGACCTTTGGTCAATCCGTAGATATGATTGTCCATCACGACATAGGTGACGTTGACGTTGCGACGCAATGCATGCATAAAGTGTCCCATGCCAATGGCATACGCGTCGCCATCGCCACCGGCCGCCAGCACCATGAGGTCGCGGTTAGCCAGCTTAAGTCCTAAAGCAGCGGGCAAGGCACGCCCATGGGTCACATGGATGTTGTAGGAATTGATGTAATTGCCAATTTTGCCGGAGCACCCAATGCCTGCAACGATGGCCGTGGACGCAGGGTCTGCTCCCACGGTAACTAGAGCCTTTTGCATTGCGGCCAATACCCCAAAGTCACCGCAACCCGGGCACCACCACGATTTTTCGTTGGTTCGGAATTCCTGTAGTGTCGCCATATTAGTGCACCTCCACCGGGGTTAACAGGGCTGACGCCCGGGTAACGACCTCTTCAGGCAAAAATGGTACGCCATTATATTTCAACAAACTTTCATACCGCGAATCCGTGGTTTCGTGGGTCGTCATCAACTGTCTTAACTGGCCCAACGCGTTTTGTTCGACGACGAGAACGTGGCGAGCGGGAGCCAATACCGACAGTACCCGTTCACTAGGAAATGGTGACAATGTGCGAAACCACGCTACCCCTACATTAGAACCCAACTGTTTTGCTGCTTCTTTTAATACCCCAACCGTGGAGCCGATGCCGACCAAAATCAGGTCGGGATCCTCCGGCCCCTCATATTTGAAGCCATCGCGAACCTGAGTCACACCTTGCAGTTTCATCAGCCGTTTATCCATCATTTTGGTGCGATTGGCCGGGTCTTCGGAGACTTTTCCGTTGGTCGAGTGTTCTACGCCGGTGGCCAAATATTGGCCGTTAGCTTCTCCGGGCAGCGATCGTGGGGAAATACCATCGGCACTAAATTGGTAGCGCTGAAACACATTAGCCCCCAGAGCCAGAAGATCCTCTTGGGAAAACGTGGCACCGCGTCGAATGGCTTGTGCCGGGCCGTTTAGCCGAGAGCGGTCAACACTTTGTTGCCATAAGGACAAAGACAGGTCCGTAGCAATGATCACCGGTGTTTGAAATTGTTCGGCTAAGTTGAACGCTTCCACCGCGTCCTCGAACGATTCTTCGATGGACCCGGGGGTCAGTACCACGCGCAAGGTGTCTCCATGGCCTCCATGCAACAAGGCTAAGAGATCGGACTGCTCTTGCTTGGTTGGCATTCCGGTGCTCGGCCCACCGCGTTGAGTGTCGACAATTACTGCGGGGATTTCCGCGACAGAAGCGAGCCCGATGGCCTCTTGCATTAATGAAATTCCGGGACCGGAACTGGCAGTCATCGCGCGTGCTCCCCCAAATCCGGCACCGATGACCGCGGTGATGGATCCTAGCTCATCTTCCATTTGCACTACGGCACCACCTACCAATGGAAACCACTTAACCAAAGATTCCATAATGTCGGTGGCCGGAGTGATGGGATAGCCGCACATGAGACGACATCCTCCAGCGATCGCGCCTAAGGCAATGCCGTCATTGCCGCTAATCACCAAACGGTCGCCAGGATGCGGTTCACCGAGACGGTAAGTCAATAGGTGGCCATACTCTTCTATGATGCGTTGATAACCGACTTCTACGGCCTGACGATTAGATTCCACCACAGCTGGTCCCTTACGTTCAAATTTTGCTGTGACGTACTGGATAAACGGGTCTACCGGCATCTGCAACAGAGCTGCCGAGGCCCCAACCGCTACCATGTTGCGCATGACCACTGAGCCTAGATCTTTGGCAATTGCAGTTAACGGTAACGTCAGCAATTGGGCCTTGGCGTTATCAGGCAACATGGGTTTAAAGACGCTGTCAGCCAATAACAGGCCGTTGTCTAACTCAGAGAAATTTTTATCGATAGTTTCTTGATTCAATGCAACCAATATATCTGTGCGTTTGGTAGGGGCTTCAACCCGAGTGGTGGAGATGCGAACCTTGTAATTGGTGTGCCCGCCCTTAATCCGGGAGGAGAAATTTTTGTACCCATACACAAAGTACCCCATGCGATTAGCGACTGTAGCTAAGACATCTCCTGTGGAGTCAATACCCTCTCCCTGATCACCGCCGATTTTCCACGCGATCATTTCTGTACCTCCCTTGGTGCCAAATAAAAATCAGGCGCGACCCCGGAGCAGTCGCCCCGAACTTTTTCTATTCTTAATTACTACTGTAGCCCTGTTATCGTCGGAATCCCAATAAACCTTTTTTATTTGTTCCATAACTGCCGGGAATATTCTAGTACAATTAGAGGGGGGAAATCGTTGAGAAATTTGCCCATTTACCGGAGGCGCGCTCATGTTGTTGGTCCATCTAAAAACTTTTATCCGCATTGTCGAGTCTGGAAGTTTAACCAGAGCGGCTGAGCAGTTAAATTTAACCCAACCAGCGGTGACCAAACAGTTAGCACAATTAGAAGAGGAATTTCATACTCAACTGTTGGTGCGCCAGGGGCGGAAGTTTTATATGACGCCTACGGGAGAAGTATTTTACCATTATGCCAAGCGAGTTTTATTAGCCGTGGATCAGACCTATGAAGCTATCGAAGAGATGGAGCGGCCAGGCCAAGGTGAAATCCATATCGCCGCAGTGGCAACTGTGGCGGTCTTTAGTTTACCCCAAGTACTGTCGGGATTTACGCGAAACTTTCCTCATTTGCGGGTTCGGGTAAAGATTGGAGAAATTCAAGAAAACTTGGATGGGGTCGTCAAAGGAGAGCAAGCAGTGGGGTTGGTAACGGTTCCCATTATCCACGAACAAATCGACTCGATACCGTTGTTCTCGGATCCGGTGCGGCTGGTGGTAAGTCCTCAGCGGGCTCGTGAATTGCCGGCGACGGTTAACTTGCAAGACGTCGCTCAAATGGAGTTTATATCATATCAAACGCCGTCGCGATTTCGCTCGTATGTGGACGGAGTTTTGGAGCAGCATGGGGTTATTCCCAAAGTGCTCATGGAGTTTAATAGCCATGATGTGATTAAGAGCATGGTTAAGGTTGGGTTAGGAGCAGCCATGGTACCGGATTCCGTTGTCCGCGATGACATTTTCCGTGGGGAGCTTCATGCCTTGAATGTAGAAAACCTACCGCCCATCATGCGCACCACCTCATTGATTGTGTTGAAGGACCCGCCGCGTACCGCTGCGCTGCGGGCCCTCTTGGAAACATTTGTCACGCATTATCAGGTTCCACGGCATTTGTGGCCTGGTTGGCTAGAGGAGCAGCAATAGACCGCTCTAGGCATCGACGGGAACATTGACGATGGCGCGATACAGGGGACTTAAGTGGGTAATCGCATTATAACTCCGGGTAACCAACGCAGCGCCAGCAACAACAGGATCTGTACGCGGTATAGTCATCCCTACCGTAAATCCATGACTCTTCACTTTGGTTTTCTGAACGATTTCCTGCATTTTGCTCCGATCGATGGCAGTAATGGGGTAGGGATCGACACCATGGTCGTCGCGATACCAATAGATGGGGGAGGGGTCACGTAAATCGAAAGCCTGGAGCCCTTGGGAGTCCAGATATTGCTCAAGCACTGGCTTGTCATCTTCGCCTTCCGGCTTGACCACAAACCGGACAAAGACATAATCCAGGCAGATGCCTACTTCAAAGTGGGCGTAACGCTTATAGCCGCGTTCGGACCGAGAAAACGCGACCCAAGTATCTTCAGGAGGATTTACCCTTCGTCGCGCGTGGGATGCGGTATGAGGGAAAAGGGGATGACCTGTCACAGGTTCTAGTTTAGGGGATAGGTCGTCTCCCAGCTTGGCTAATTTCGGTCGGATTTCCCGGCGAAGATGTGCCATCCGCTCGTGGAATTCGGGAATCAAGAATACGTCGAAATCTGATTGAGAAAAACCCGGAAATTGATTCATAGGAGCTCCTTATTTTCCTAAATTCTGGATCTTAAGATAATCCTTATGGTACCATAATTGATTTGTCGAACCAAGTACCCTACTCGAAATATATATCCGGTCATAAAGATTTTTAAATACCGAAGCCGCGGCAATTGGCAAAAATGCGTGTGAACAAACCCTGGGTTGTTCGCTATGGTACATTCCTCCATCTTTTGACTGGAGGAAGGTTCTATGTGTATGGCCCGAGATGCGTTGGTGGCGGCGGTTCCGCCGCCGGTCCTGATCCCGTCGGCGCTCAGTAGTTCCCACAAGAAGAATTTAGTCCTGCTGCAAGCCGCGATGAAGTACGCGCCCAACCGGTGGATGTTCCAACGTTATCAAGCGGTTGCGCTGGTACTCAAAGGCTACCCGTATGCGGCAGTGAGCGAGATTATCGGTCGCTCCCTGGCAACCGTATCTCATTACGTCCAGGCCGACCGCCACGGGGGATTGGCGGCATTAAAACGTCGGCATTCTCCCGGAAGGCCGCAGCGTCTGATTATCGAGCAAGAGCAAACCGTGGCCGCGGTGGGTACCCACCAGACCCCGCAAGACGTCGGCTTTCCGGAGGAAATGAATGGGACGGCGCCGCTGGTGCGGCGCTTCATTACGGAGCGGTTGGGGGCCACGTTCTCCGAACGTGGCGTGCGCCACCTGCTCTATCGTCTCGAATTCGCATTCACTCGTCCCACGTATACCTTGGCGAAGGCGGATCCCGAGAAACAAGCCGCCTTTCGCGAAAGGATCTAATGGCGCCTATCCGTCGTGCTTTCACGTCCGCCGAACCTTCTTCCATGGCTGGGCGGGCATTGCCCTGTCCGCATGGCGCCGACTGAACCACCTCACGCTCTGTATTCCTCTCCGCCCGTGTTCGTGGGAGTCGCCGTGGCCTTCAGTGCAAATCAACCCCAACGCATCTGTATTAAATTGGCAGCATTGTCACTATCTCCACTGTTGTGTTTGAATTCTTTATGACCGAATATATAGCTAACGTTTTTTACCAAAGCAGATGCACGTGTGCATGACAACGGGGTAAGAAACGCAGCCAGATTCTTGACAGCGCAAGGAATCGCAAGTTTGCTACTGAAAAAGAACGCCACGCACACCTGCGTAAGGTGAGGAAAAACAACCTAGGCAAGAAGAAGCAGAACGCGCAAAGAACATGAGCCAGGGCGTCCTTCGCGACCGAAATCAACCATGTACTGAACGAAGTGTTGGCGCACAGCCAGAACGTGTGATTGTCGAAAATTTAACGCACAGGCGCGGTAAAGCCAACGGCAAGAAAATGTCGCGCGTCGTTTCGATGTGGATGCGCAGCATATTAAATGAACGAGCAAATTTTAAGACAGAGGCAAGAGGTTCTTGCCTAGAAGCGGTTGCGTCCGCGTATACGAGTCAGGAGTGTTCTTATTGCGGTTACACGACAGAGAAGAACCGCGACCAAGATCATTTCAGGTGCCTAAATTGCGGCACGGTCGATACGGCGGATGGCAATGCAGCGAAGGTGATGGCAAACGTTTCTATGATCCTGACATTAAACGCTGGATGAACAAGTTTCAGATCAAGCGAATATTGGATCGTCGAACCGCACTGATCACGGGAGTGATCCCTGGTGCCGTTTGTGAAGCAGTGGGCAACCACAAGCCACCGTTCGCGGCCAGACTCTAGCTTAGAAGGGTCGTGCCTTCAAAAGCAGAGAGCGAAGAATGGAAAATGAGCCTGAGTAACTTTAGGTAAGTTTTCTGTAACGGTTGAGTGCTCTACGACCACGACGGTTAATAAATATTGGCCTATGTCATCGGGGGGAAGATTGGGTTGATTGTAACCACGGTGGTTTTGGCGTTGGATCGGGATTGACAGGCCATTGGCTTATTGGCGCCAAAAAGTTAAGGGAAAGCCAGTCGGGGTTTCGACTGGCCTATATCGAATTAGTCGCTGATCTCCATCGGTTCATAAATCGCGTTGACCATATCGTCCATATCTTCTTCTTTGTCGCGCCGCTCATCAATCGTGATGGTGGTAACGACGCGGGAAATGCCGCGGGAAAAAGGCGACTCATGCATAGATTCTACTATCGGCAGCAAGGTTTCCAGATTGCCTTCCAAGATAGTTGACGTAGGAGTAACGATGATATCGACGGCATCGTTCTGTTCCGCAACCAGGTAGCAATCACGGATATAACTTGAAATGCTGGGATCGCGGGTTCCCACGGGCAAGACTTTGACCTCGACAATGGCCATTTAAGCTTCCTCCTTTGACGGATTTTATTGCATCTGTCGGAAGGTATGTTGCCCGAAGAAGGGCTGGTTTATCAAGTGCTTGAGTTTCGCACCCCGAGAACACAGGGTTTTTTCGCCGGCGGCGATGCCGCGAACACTTGCTAGCCCTCACGTTGTCGCTCCTTTCCACTGTGGCGGTTTAAGCGGTCTTATCGAGGGCTTGTAATTGATGACCTAAGAATGACTCCTCAAACAGGGCCTTCAGGGTGGCATATTCGGGCGATCGTTTGAAT